>JANXNT010001051.1 GCA_025353985.1 Limnoglobus sp. | reverse complement strand
CAATTTTCCGGATCCGAATCCGGGCTGATGAACTCGGTCGAGAGACCCGGTTCAACGAACAGGTCGGCGATGTCCGTATCGGGCTTCCCCTCATTGGTCATCGATTCCTTGAGCGTCGGCAATCCGAGAAAATTGATCGTGCGGTGTGCCGATTGAATTTGGGCGAGATAGATTTTCATTCGCGAAACGGGATCTTGTCGCTTCTCCCAACGCAGAATAGCAGGGAGGATATTGAGCGACTCAGGATCCGCGCGAAAGTGGGACATCTCATTGGCCGCGCGGGATCGATACTGGTTTCGCCAGACGGCCACTTCTGGGTCTGTTGTTCGTTCGTCGAACGACCAATCCTTGACGTCCTCATGCAGTAAAAACGGAATTACTTGGATGCCCAACCGCTCCGCCTCGGCGATTTCTTGTTGCGTGATACTCAGGTTCGCACCGTCGGGAACCCAGCCACGGCGAAACCCAATTAGCAACACGCACAATTGGCACGTTCGAACCCGTTCGGGACAGAATATGGTCGGCTCTTCACTGTCTGGTGGCCAGTCTTCCATCGGGTCCACGTTGAGCCCGCTCTGCCTGAGTTGCTCAATCACTCGTGCGCGGTGCTTTTTCAGATCCTTGAATGTCGATGACACGAACACCTGAACCGTCATGTTGACATCCCGCACGGAGTGATGTGGCTGGCGTAATCATCTCACTTTCAAACGCATCACCCTTCGGGGTAGAGCGCGGTGCTGAGGTAGCGTTCGCCGAGGTCGGGGAGTACGACGACGATGGTCTTGCCGGCGTTCTCGGGGCGGTGTGCGAGTTTGATCGCGGCGGCGGCGGCGGCCCCGCAACTGATCCCGCAGAGCATCCCTTCTTCCTTGGCTAACCGGCGGGCCATCTCGAACGATTCATCGTCGGTTACTAGCATGATTTCGTCGATGAACGTACGGTTCTTTTCCTTCGACCGCATCAGTGCATCTTTGATGATGCCGGGAATGAACCCCGCGCCGATTCCCTGAATCTTGTGCCGGGCAGGCACTACCTGGTCGGCGGGCACGCCGTTGAGGATGTGCTGTGTAAGGACGTTGCTCGCGGTCGGTTCGACGGCGACGAGCTTGACGTTGGGATTGCGATCTTTGAAGACTTCGCCGCAACCGGTGATCGTGCCGCCGGTGCCGACGCCGGAGACGAAGAAATCGAAGACGCCGCCGGTGCAACGCCAGATTTCTTCGGCGGTCGTCGAGCGGTGAATATCGGGGTTCGATGGATTTTTGAACTGCTGCGGCATGTATGCTTTCGGTTCGCCACCAAGTTCCTCGACGAGTTGCTCCGCACGCGACACGGCCCCGTTCATGCCCTTTTCGGCAGGCGTCAGGTGCAACTCGGCACCGAACGCTTTCAGCAATCGACGACGTTCGAGCGACATACTTTCGGGCATCGTAATCACGAGCCGGTAGCCTTTTGCGGCACAGGCGAACGCCAGCCCGATGCCGGTGTTTCCGCTCGTCGATTCGACGATGACGGTGTTCTTTTGAATCTTCCCCGATGCCTCAGCATCTTCGATCATCGCCACGCCGATGCGGTCTTTCACAGACCATAACGGATTGAAGTTTTCGAGTTTCGCAACGACATGCGCTTTCGCGCCATCGGTCACGCGTCGCAGCCGAATGAGCGGGGTGCCGCCGATGGTATCGGTGATCGTGTCGTAAATTTTCGGTCGAATATCAGCAGTCGAGTGCATGGGGAAAAGTCCATTCGCGGAGGGGTCACACAGAGTTTATGCTATTGTATAGCCAGGCGCAAAACGCATCAAGCGACGGCTCAAACCAGTGTCGAGCACAAGTTCGCACATTCGTCGAGTATATCCGTTGCTTATCAGGTCGGACAATTGTAAGAACAATTGCGGAGAATTCCGACAGCGATTCTCGTCTAGGAGTTATTTTCACATTATATCGATGATTCTGCTTGTGCCGGTGGCTACATTGCTACGGTTCCAACTGTTGTTGCGTACTTACCTCGAGGCTCTCATGCTTATCGTTCGCCCTTGGCTTTATGCCACGATTCTGACATTATTAGCGGCGGGTGTCAGCTTCGCCGACACCATCCGGCCCGGCTTCGATGGCAACACGTTGGCGGCCAACGATGATGGCTCGACCG
>JANXNT010001050.1 GCA_025353985.1 Limnoglobus sp. | reverse complement strand
CCATCACATGCCCTGGCGATGCAAATTCAAAGACCGGAGCAAAATCATCATCAAGTACTTCAGTATGCAAAGAGTATTCGCGTTGCGAGTGGGTAGTTGCAAATAAGACGTGCAAAACAATTGATGGATTCCCAAAATATTACAAAACACAGTACTCAGTTTCGATTCCAACCTGCGGTGCGGTTAAGGGTGGTGGCGGTGAAAATTAAAAAGCGATAGAACATACAAGTTAATTGTTGTGTCATTTCCATGTGATTTGCGGCCTGTTAAAACGAGTCGCATCATAAAGGCTTAGTGTATGATAAAAGAACTATTCGTCATGCTGGCCATTTTATCTGCCAATGGGATACTTAGTGCGCAAACACCAGTAATTAGCTATCTTGACGTCGAATCTCGTGCATTGGCAGCTAGGCATTCGATACATAATGGGTTTTTGGAGATGGAATCTAGTACTACCACCGATGACCGAATTAACAATCAACCTGATGGACACATTCGTAAATTCCAGTCCAAGCATCAGTTTTGGTTTACCAAAGACAGGATTAGACTCGATTTTTTCCAAAAACGGCTAGATGCCGTCGTTCCTGATGATATTTTTGTCGAGTGCGTCAATTTCGATGGAGCTGGCAAGAACTTTAAACATAGCAAAGATATCAAAACTCTCGCTTATCAAGGCAAAGGTATGGCACTACAATATGCCTTTGATCCTCGTACAATCGGTTACCATTGTTCGAGTCTCAACACACTTCGGCAATCGAAAAGAATAGAACGATTCGGCCACCCTTCTACAACGCGACAAAACATACGTACAGAGAGCGTATTTCTGGAGGGTAAAGAGATGGTCATGATTTCATGGGAAGACCCACCAACTGCCAATGAAAAACTCGGGGGCGGTAAGTCTATGTTCTCCAAAATATGGATTTCTACTTCGGAGGGCTATAACGTCAAAAAGGACGTGACTTGGGGCAACGACAAATTGGGCAAAGAAGACTGGAAGTATGAGATTGAGAATAATCTTCAAAATTATGATGGGACGTGGTTTATTAGCGGATTTCGATTTAACTCGCGAAATCCTGATGGGTACACTACGAATCAAACTGTTAAGGTTCTTAATGCTTGGTTCAACCGAGACGACCCACTCGAATCATTTCAACTCAATAGTTTCGGTATGAAGCCCGGACAAAATATTTTCGACCAGGATACGAAGAAAACAATCATCTTCGATGGCGATAATGCAAGAGTTGATGTGGCAGAAGAGCTTGCTAAAGCGGCGGCGAATGCGACGCCATTGGTTCCGGTGCCGGGTACGATCAATTATTGGCTGGTGGCCGTCTGTGTTGGTGCGGCTGGCGTTGGGTCATTTCTGATCTTTCGCTTGTTGCAAAAGGGCCGTGCCAACGCGGGTTAGATTTTATCGCGGGCATCGAATACGCAATCGTGCCAGCCCGCAGCGCTAGCAAGGGGTTGGATTCCAACGGTCGGGAAACTGCCGTGAAGTATCGAGAGGGTTTGCCTTGCTCGCGCGGCGGGCTGGCAGGAAAGTAAACGAGGGAAGTTTCCATGTTACGGCAGCATCGACGGGCGTTTACCCTTGTGGAACTTCTCGTCGTTCTGGCGATTTTTGCCATCCTCATCGGGTTGTTGTTACCGGCGGTGCAGAAGGTGCGTTCGACGGCGGACCGGATGAGTTGTGCGAACAAACTCAAGCAATTGGCACTGGCGAGCCACCTGTATCACGATGCCAACGAGCGTTTCCCCAGCGTTCATGAGCCACCGCGTTCGGCATATCCGTACCTGTCGTGGGCGGCGCATTTGCTGCCGTATATCGATCAGCAACCGCTCTGGGATGAGATCGTTTCCCGTTACGCCAAAAACCGAGATCCTTTCAGCGACGCGCATATTGGACTACGCGATGTTGCCGTAGCGGCGTTCGCCTGCCCATCCGATGGTCGCGCTCAGGTTCCGTGGCAGGTCAAACGGCCTAACGATAATTCGAACATCCGCATCGCGCCGCTTTCGTATCTCGGCGTCACCGGCGAAAGCCACAAGCAAAGAACGGGCATTTTCTATCGCCGTTCGCGAACCCGTCTCACCGATATTCGCGATGGCACATCGAACACGCTGATGATCGGCGAGCGACCGCCGAGCTTCGACATGCAGTTCGGCTGGTGGTACGCAGGGGGCGGGCAGGATCTGGCCGGTTCGATCGATACGATCCTCGGCGTGCGCGAACTCAACGTCGTTTCCACGTGGCCGGTCTACACAACGTGCCCACCGGGACCGTACGCATTTCAAAACGGCCGCATCGACGACCCGTGTTCGGCATTTCATTTTTGGTCGCTGCATTCTGGCGGCGCGAACTTCGCTTTCAGCGATGGCTCGGTGCGATTCCTCGTTTACAGTGCCGATGCCACGCTACCCGCGTTGGCCACAATCAGCGGCGGCGAAGTGGTGACAACCCCGGATTAAATGGACGCATCAGTTGTGGACGTGTCATTCGCCCACAAGCATGTCCGACTCTGCGAATCCTTTTTTCGATCACTTTTGCACTTTGACAAATCCCAAATCTCGTTCTGCCACAGATACCGTTGACACGTTTGGAAACCGCGTTATAAGACGTGACGCGATTCGTGAATTGGGAGCGGCGAATGTCCGACGAGGCGACCCCGGTATCGGTGTTGATGGGGGAAATCCGCCAGTTTGCGGAGGTCCGGGGCTGGGAGCCTTATCACTCGCCGAAGAACCTGGTGATGGCACTCGCGAGTGAAGTGGGCGAGCTTTGCGACTTGTTTCGCTGGCTCACGCCGGAAGAATCGCGAGAGCTGGTTCGCGACCCCGAGCGTCGCACGGCGGTGGCGGATGAGATCGCGGACGTGGCGAATATCGTGCTGCTGTTGAGCCTGCACACGGGGATCGACCTGACGACGGCGATCCGCGAAAAGATGGTTAAGAACGCGAAGAAATATCCCGCGCCGGGTGGTGCGGAGACGGGTTTGCCGAGCTGAGTGGGAGTTCTCAGCAACCGGTATCGTTCTTGGGGAAGAACGGCACCAGTGTCCATTTTTGCCTTGTTTCGTAGGGGGGCGGTATCATGCGCATTCGACCAATTTGGGTCTTGGTTCCGTCCATCGCCACAGCCGGCGTCTTCACGTATTCGGTCGTATCCGCACAAGAAACACCGCCACCATTCGGGTTTTACCCCGCGAAGGTTTCGCCGTCGACGAACACGAGCGGGCAAGGCCCCACGTACATTCGACCGCTGAACGGGCCGGGCCAAAACTCGTACCCCGCAGCGCCCGCAGGCACGGCGGACTACGGCTCCGCGTTGCCCGCACCCACGGTAACGTACCCCGACCCGGCAACGGGCCGGACGAAGCTCACGCAACCCGTCACGGCTGGCCCCATAGGCAAAACCGCACCGACGGTTCGCTTGGCTTCGGCAACCGAACCGGTCGGGAATGTGCCTTCGCCGAAGTTTACCGTCGAGCCGCCCGCACCAACTCTCAAGATGATCCCGCCCGATGCGAACCTCGCACCGCGAGTTCCGTCTCCGACGTTTGGCACACCGCTGCCACCGCCAAAGTTGACGGTCGAAACGTCGATGCCGACCGAACCCAAACCACTGCCGTTGACCGCACCAATCCAGTACGGACCCACGCCGCTGATCCCGGTACTGACGGCACCACCCGCGATTGCGATCGCTCCG
>JANXNT010000711.1 GCA_025353985.1 Limnoglobus sp. | reverse complement strand
TTGTCTGGAAAGGGTTTACGGCATTCGGAGGGATTTCAACACACTTTACTCCCTTGCCGTGAGTGAGACGCGATTGCCTTGGAATTCCGAGGTTCGCGTAGTGCCTCAAGTGAAACACAACAGAGTACCCGCGCTGTAGTGCTATGCATTGGTAACCGATGTGACGCTGGTTCGCGCGCTCCTTCAAGTCGAGTTGCTCATGTAGCAATTGAATTTTTTCATCTTTTCTGTGTCCAATTTCAATCGCGTACGTTGCATTCCAGGTCGTGTCTATGCTTTGAAATTCCGACTCAATGTCAATTCGAATCGTCGGGTTGGCCATCGATTTACAAGAGATCGAATTCCATCCATTTCGATTGCGGACCGCATCGGATAATCGACCAGAAACGACGTCTTTCAGAAACCCGAGTGCGTCCAGAAAATTGCTCTTGCCGGAGCCGTTGCGTCCCACCAGAAGTGTGAGTGGTTCGAGCGTTACGTCGCAGAACGCGATGCTTTTGTAGCCGCGAATCCGCACGCGACGCAGGAACGGTGGCTTCGAACTCGGAAGCGTCTGTTCGGTGATCGCTTCCTTCGCATCGCTTTCGATCATGGCACTATCTCGATGGTGGTGGTCGAATGCGTATTGTATCCGGCACGCGATTCGTGATGTCGTATAATGCCCGCATCCGCTTCGTTTTGCGAGGCGGCGAAACGATGTCCACGCTGGAGTTTACAGATGACGAACCCCGAATTGCGACGCCAAACTGAAGACCTTGCGAGCCGTTTGGCCCAACTCCGGGGGTCACTTTGACATCCCTGGGAAACTGAAAGCCCGCGAGACGCACGAAGAAAAGATGGGCACCGCGAACTTCTGGGACCACCCGGAATCGGCGCAAAAGACGATCCAACAAGTCAAAACGCTCAACGTGCTGTTGAAGCCGTACGAGGAACTGACTAAGTCGTCGGATGACCTGCAAGCGATGCTCGAACTCGCGATGGAAGACGATTCGTTCGAGGCGGAACTCGAAAGCGAACTGTCGGCCACGCTCGTGAAAATGGAAGCGTTCGAGTTGCAAGCGATGATGAGCGGCAAGCAGGATGGTTGCAATGCCATCGTGTCGATCAAGCCTGGTGCGGGCGGGACCGAGGCGTGCGATTGGGCGGAAATCCTGTACCGGATGTTCGTCCGTTGGGCGCAGCGTCACGATTTCGTCGTCGAAGAAACGGACCGCGAATCGAACCTCGAAGCGGGCGTCCAGAGCGTCACGTTTCGCGTCGTCGGCGATTACGCTTACGGCTACATGCAGAGCGAAATGGGCGTTCACCGGTTGGTGCGAATCAGCCCGTTCGGCGACGGCGGCACCCGCCAGACGTCGTTCGCGGCGGTCGATGTCGTCCCCGAACTCGACGATACGATCGTCATCGAAGTCAACGAAAAAGAATTGGAAATGCAGACGTTCTGTTCGGGTGGCCCCGGTGGGCAGCACCAGAACAAGACGCAATCGGGCGTACGCCTCATTCACAAATCGGGCGTTCGCGGCGAGAGCCGTACCGAACGCAGCCAGCCGAAGAACTACGCGAATGCACTCGCACTGTTGAAGTCGCGACTCTACGCAATCGAAGAGCAAAAGCGGCTCGGCGACATTGCGAATCGCTACGACTCCAAAGGCGAAATTGCCTTCGGTAGCCAAATCCGCAGCTACGTCATGCAGCCGTACACGTTGGTGCGCGACGAACGCGACGGCATCGAGATGAAAGACCCCGGCGTCGATCGCGTTCTCGATGGCGACCTCGATGCGTTCATGCAAGCGTACCTACGCTACAAGGCGGCGAAGACGCACAAACGCCAAAAAGTGAGTGCGTAAGCGATGACTGCGACCGTCGAGATCGCCGACTTGGCGGCGACCGAGGCGTTCGGTCGCTGGCTGGCGGTGAGATTGTTTCCCGGCGCGGTCGTGGCGCTGATTGGCCCACTTGGCGCGGGGAAGACACACCTCACCCGTGCCATTGCGGAGGGGTTGAACGTGCGGAATCCGGCGGCGATCAGCAGCCCGACGTTCGTGCTGATTCACGAATACGTTGCGGACTTGCCGATCTATCACTTCGATGCGTACCGCCTGGTTAGCTCTCGCGATTTCACCGAACTTGGCGTCGAGGAATACTTTCGCGGTGACGGCGTGTGTCTCGTCGAATGGGCGGACCGCGTGCCCGATGCGATGCCGACCGAGTTACTGACGATTACGATCGAACGGATCGACGAACAGCGTCGCCGTTTCCACATTACCGCGAACGGTTTGCGTTACGAAGCGATGTTGTGCGGTGCTGATAGTCCGCTGCAAGATCCACACGTTACTCCGTTAGCGCGGCAACTTGCTTGAATACGCTTTTCCTCATTTTGCCAATTCTGAAGTCGTAGTTCTCTAGCCGGGCGAATCGCTGAAATCCCGCTGGGATAAAAGACCAAATCCAGGACGGCTCGGTAATACCGTCAAGAGCCACTTTGCGTGACTTGACTCGCGGCCTACTTCTTCTCCTTCGCCTCCACCATCTTCCAGAAGTCGGCAGCGGGGAGGTCGTTGATCGTTTCCAACGTCCGAATTCCGCGCAGGAGTTCGGTGTCGCGTTTCGGATCGAAATCACACTGAATCCAGTTCCGTGGCATGCCCTTGATGGGCGATAGGTCGGTCACCGGACACTCGTTGCAACTCAATCTCGTCAACGGCATCCCCGCGAGCGGTGCCAGACTCTTGATT
This sequence comes from Limnoglobus sp., assembly GCA_025353985.1. Taxonomy (GTDB): domain Bacteria; phylum Planctomycetota; class Planctomycetia; order Gemmatales; family Gemmataceae; genus Limnoglobus. Next base: position 1,166 of record JANXNT010000711.1, on the reverse strand, counting down.
TGCGTGCCGGTAGAGCTGAATCCCGTCAACTGCATCCTCTTTAAGGGCGTCAATTCGGTGACTTTGGAGTAGTTAAAATTCACTTCGCTCAGGTCCATTCCAGCGAGGGGCGTTAGGTCCGACACGTTGGAATGGGCGCAATGAAATATTTTCAGCGGCATACCCCGAATCGGCACGAGGTCGGGCACGATCGTGGAATTCATGTACAGTTCTTCGAGTCGGTGCCCGGCGAGCGGCTTCAAGTCAATGTGTTGCCCGTTACCGCAGATGTTGAGCACCCCCAACGGCATTCCCCGAAGCGGCAGGAGGTCCGTTCCCTCCCAGTTTTGCATTCGGAGTTCTTCCAACGGCATCCCCGCGAGCGGCGCGAGGTCGATAACATTGTTGCCATACGAGACGTCGAGATGCGTTAAGTTCAGTCCCACGATTTGATGCAAATCCGTCTGCTTTAAATTGGCGATGGTTAGCTTTCGCAACGACCGCAGCGCGCGAAGCGACGAGAGGTCCGTAATGTTCCTCCCCGGTAAGAATACCTCGACTACGAGGTTATCGTTCGCTGTGAACTTGCCTGGATAAATTTTGAATTCGGGGTTGAGTCGCCTCAGTTCTTTCCGAACTTCCTCGTACTGGGCAACCGGGCTGAGCGTGGCAATCCGTTCGATATCCGCTTCGGTGAGGGCGCTGCCACCGGATGCTTGCACTTTGGGCTTGTCGGCAATCGTGGGCTGCGGTTCGAATGGCTTCACGGACGGAACCGATGTCACTTCCGGTTGGCGGTTCCCGAATCGATTCGGCCCGTTCCACACGAACGCAACCACACAGAACATCACCGCAACGGCCGCGATCCATTTCCACGCACCGAACCTTGCGGTGGAATTCGTTCTCGACGGGAATGCCGAGACACTTTGCACCTTCGCGTTCGCCTGAAGTTGAGCCTCGCAGTGCGCGAGAAGGTCCGCCAGTTCGCGGGCCGACTGGAAGCGATCGTCAGGTTTCTTCTCGTGCAGCTTCGGGATGATCTCGCACAGCCACGGCGGTGCCTCGGGGATGATCTCGCGGATCGGACGGGGCGTATCCTCGGCGACGCGCTTCAACACCGCCAGCGTACTCTCCGCCCGGAACGGCGGGCGACCCGTCACCATCTGGTAGAGCACGCTGCCGAGGCT
>JANXNT010001025.1 GCA_025353985.1 Limnoglobus sp. | reverse complement strand
ATGTGCCGTTGAGACAGTTTGCCGCATACGACGATGCGAGCCGGTTTGCCAACATCCGAACGGCACATGGAGTGTGCCTGCTACACCATTGTCATTCTATTTCACGGCGACCCGCGTTTGGGTCGATGGAACACTTTGGGTATAATCGAGCGACCAAACTGAAGTCAAAATCGACCTGCCACTATGTTTGAGGGTGATAACTGCGCAAAATTCGACATAACCGCAACTTTCACGCCCCGCAATCAATACCTTCAACCCAATCGTTCTTGTCAAGACAGCGCAAGGCTTGTAAGTTTTACCTATATTATCTGGTCAGCCTGCTTTGAAGCGACAGGGGGTAGGACGCCCAAACCAATGAACCGCCCGTGCCACCCTTTGAGGAATTCGAGATGCTCCGTCTCGGAAATACCGAATTCCGGTACGCCGAATCCGACGAGGATTTTGCTGCGGTTCACGAGTTGAACTACCGAACGTTCGTGCGGGAAATTCCTCAACATCACGATAGCGGAAATGGCCTTTTAATCGACAAGTTTCACGAAAAGAACCGTTATCTCATCGCAGTGAAGCAAGGCCGTGTTGTCGGCATGTTATCTGCTCACGATACCCCGCCGTTTTCCATTGCGGACCGATTGCCCGATGCATCGATCCTCGATCAACCGGGGGTGCGTCCCGTCGAGATTCGCCTGCTGGCCGTCGAGCCAGACGAGCGAAATTCGCCGGTGGCACTCGGGTTAGTTTGGGCGTTGTACCACGATGCGAAAGATCATGCCTACACTCACTTTGTGATTTCGGGTGTGATTGAACAGCAGCCGCTGTATCTGCATTTGGGTTTCGTGCCGCTCGGGCCAGCCGTGGGCACTGGCCGTGCGCAGTTCGTGCCGATGTGGCTACCGCTACCATCGCTCGAAGTGAAGATGAGCCGAGTGATTTCACTCTTGAAAAAACGTTTGAATCGTATGGAAACCGAACCGGCGGACATGGTTAGGGGGACGAACCGTTGACTGCAACACTGAATGGACACCGAGGCACCAATGGCAAGTCTGCGACGCGCGAACGCGCGCCGCAAGTGGCCACCCGGGAAGCCGTTGCGCCGATCTGCTTGCTACCGGGGCCGGTCGCACTGGCACCGCGCGTCACGGCGGCGTTCCACGAACCGATTATGTACCACCGCGCAGACGAGTTTCTGCCGCTGTTCGAGCGCGTACGCGGTCGGCTCTCCGCGATGGTCGGCGGCAAACCCGCCGCAATGCTCGTCGGTAGCGGTACGCTGGCCAATGATGCCGTCGCGGCTACGCTGCGAGCCGACCCGCAAGCCGATAACGGCCTGTCGCTCGTTACGGGTGAGTTCGGCGGGCGATTGCTCAAACAGGCGAACCGCTGGGGGTTACGTCCGCGTGTGCTGAATTGGGACTGGGGCCATGCGTGGCATCTGGACGAAGTCGAAGCGACGCTGAAAACCATGCCGCCCGGTGGCTGGATCTGGGGCACGCACCACGAAACCAGCACCGGCGTTCTGAACGACCTTCAGGGCCTCGTAGCACTGGCGAAGAAGTATGGCCAGCGCGTCATCGTCGATTGCGTCAGCAGTATGGCGACGGTTCCCGTCGATCTCAGTGGCGTGTATCTGGGCACCGGCGCGTCCGGAAAAGCGATCGGCAGCTACGCAGGCATCGCGTTCGTGTTCGCGAATCCGAGCGATCTCGCGCACCTCGACGCGGGAAATATCCCGACGTATTTCGACATCTCCGCCGCGCTCACGACGACCGGCCCGCGGTTCACGGTGCCCTCGCCGCTGATTCGCGCCCTGGATGCCGCACTCGATGTTTTCGCATCGCCCGAATCGTTGGCCGCTCGTCTGCGGCACATCGCCGAACTCGGCAAGTACATGCGCAACCGCCTCATCGACGCCGGTTTCGAGCCGATGGCACCCGCCGCCATCGCGAACCCGTCGATCGTGACGTTCGCGCCACCGCAAGGAATGTCCACGGCCGCGTTCGTCGCCATGTGCCGCGCCTGGGGTTACCTCGTCGCTGGGCAAAGTGGCTACCTCGCCGAGCGCAATTACGTGCAACTCGCCGTCATGGGCTGCGTTACGCAAAGCGACATCGACCCGCTCCTCGACCGCCTCGCTACGATACACTGACGGTATCTCGAGGAACCAAATCGGCCATGACCGTACCCGAAGCCCTGGCGGAAGCCGACCTTCACGCCGCGCTGACGATCGTCGAAACGCAGTTGCACGATGCGCCGAACGATGCGGCGCTGTTGTTACTTCACGTCGAACTGCTCGCAATCGACGGGCGTTACACCGATGCTTGGCGCGAACTGCAAGCGGTCGAATCGGCGGATGCCGAATGGCCGGTGGCGCGCCGTCGGTTTCGGCAGATTTTGCGGGCGGCCAACGATCGTGCCCGCGGTAAGCGACCCGAGTTTCTGTTCGACATGCCACATCATGCACGACGACGTTGGCAGGCGATACGCTGTTTGCGGAACGGCGAATGGGAAGCCGCCGCCGACAAAACAGATCGCGCCGACGACAGCAGCCCGCACCTCATCGGTCACATCGATGGCCGCGAATTCGACGGCCTACGCGACATCGACGACCGGTTCGCATCAGTGTTGGAAGCGTTCATCGGTAAGCGCTATGTCTGGATTCCGTTCGAACATTTGCGAAAATTGACGATCCGCCCCGCCATCAATGTGCTCGATTGCGCGTTCCGCCCCGCACGAATCCGCCTCTCCGATGCCACCGAGTGGGACGCGATTTTGCCGATGTGCTACCCGCATATCGACGGCCAAAGCGACGGTTTCCGTCTCGGTATCGAAACCGATCACGTACCCGAAGACGGCCCCGCCCGCTGTTTCGGCGGCAAGCAATTCCTGTTAGGCGACGAGGAAATCGACCTCGCCGAAACGAAGCAAATCGACTTCCGCGCTTGGGCATGATTGGCCAATGACGCCAAGCGTAGGTATTGGTAGCGGAAGTCTGCAAACTCGGGAGCGTGCCATGCCATCACCATTTCCTGGAATGGACCCTTATCTCGAACATCTGGCACTTTGGCCAGATGTTCACCATGAGTTGATTTCGGGAATTCGCGAACAACTCAACCGGTTGATTCGCCCTGGTTACGTCGCGCGGGTCGAAGAGCGGACGTACTTACCCGAGGCCGACGTTGAAGACATTCGCGAGGCGCGGGTGGAAATCATCGATGCGAACACGCGGAACATCGTGACCGTGATCGAAGTAATCAGCCCGAGCAACAAGATACCCGTTTCGGCGGGGTGACGTAGTTTCGTCGAGAAACGGCTGGAAATCATGCGGTCGTCTATCCATTGGGTCGAGATCGATCTCTTGCGTGGGCATGTGTCGCTCGATCCCTTCGTGCAAATGGGTCGAGATCGATCTCTTGCGAGGGCATGTGTCGCTCGATCCCTTCGTGCAAAGTCGGCTTGCACCGCACGATTATTCCGTCCATGTTTCGCCCGTCGAACTTCGACCGAAGGGCCGCGTCTGGCCGATCCAACTCGAACAACAATTACCCACGATTGGCATACCGTTACGCGCACCCGATGCCGATGCTCCGCTCGATTTGCAGAGCGTCTTGACGACCGCGTACGAGCGCGCCGCGTACGACGCCACCATCGATTACACGCAAGAACCGGTACCGCCGCTCTCGAAGCCACAAGCCAAATGGGCCAAGACGCGCTTCGCCAAACCAAAACGAAAGTAGCGTTCGCGTCGCATCGATGATACAATCGCGTCCTTGCCAAACTGGGAGGATCGATCGTGCTTCCGCAATTCAAGCCATCCGTTATCGCGTGTTTCCTGGGGTTCATTCTCCTTTACGCCTCGCCTGCGTTCGCGCAGAAGCCGAAGCAGACGGCGGAGCTGAAAGCCCCGGAGCCGGGGTACGTTTTCCCTTCGGGTGGCAAAGCGGGCACGACGATCGATGTGCAACTCGGCGGGTACGACTGGACGCCGGACGTGCAATTGTTCGTGCTCGATTCGCGTGTGAAACTAGAACTGACTGGCGAACAAGGGCCAGTGCTGGTGCCGCCGCCGCCGTTCTGGTTCGGGGCAAAGAGCACGAGTAACGCGCCGCTGTTGCCACGCGAACGTGCGGCCCGGTTCACGCTCCCCGCCAACTTGCCGACCGGCCCGATCCGCTGGGCGGTGGCGAGCGCGAGCGGGGCCGGAGCGAAGACGGGCATCTTCTGGGTTGGTACCGATCCCGAGGTCATCGAACTGCCGACAACGAAGGTTCCGCAAAAACTTCCGCCGCTGCCGGTGACGGTCAACGGGCAGTTGTCGCGGGTCGAGGAAGTCGATGCGTACCGGTTCGCGGTGCCCAAAGATGGCCCCGTCACGTGCGACTTGTTTGCGCGCAGACTCGGTGTGAACATCCACGCGGCACTGAGTATTCGCGATGCAAAAGGGCAGATAATCGCCGATGCCGTCGATACCGATGGCCGCGATCTGGCGGTCACATTTTGGGCAACCGCGAATGCCGAATATACGGTGAGTTTGCACGATTTCGACTTTCGCGGCGATCGCTCATTCGTCTATCGGCTGGCACTGACTGCTGGCCCGCGCGTCGTTGCCACCATCCCCGCCGTCGGCAAACGCGGCGAGACGCGCGACTTCGAATTCGTCGGCTACGGGCTATCCACAGGCAAGCCGAAACTGGAATCGTTGGTGCGCAAAATCACCTTCCCTGCCGATGCAAAACTACCCGCTCTTGCGTACAAGCTCGACACGCCGTTCGGCACCGCGCCCGCGTTCGAGATCCCGCTGAGTGACACCCCGGAGTCAGTTGCCACCGCTGCACCGGAACAAGTGCTTGCGTTGCCGGCCGCGATCACCGGCGTGATGTTGCAATCGAGTGTGCGCTTCCAGTGCGTCGGCAAAAAGGGCGACGTCTGGAACCTGGCGGCCGAAGCACGGCGGTTCGGCTCGCCGCTCGATTTGTCGCTCGCGGTTCTCGATGCCACCGGCAAGGAACTTCTGAAGAACGACGACTTGCCCGGCACCACCGATGCGGGCTTCACGATCACGCTGCCCGCCGATGGCGCGTTCACGATCATCGTCTCGGACTTGTCCGGAAAGGCTGGAAATCGTGATGCAATCTACCGATTGACTGCAACGAAAGCGGCGAGCGACTTCACGTTGTCCACCGTCGCGCGGCTCAACGTCCCGCTTGGTTTTATGGCCCAACTCACGGTCAAAGTCGAACGCAAAGGGGGTATGAAATCGCCGATTACGCTCGCGCTCGCCGGGTTGCCCGAAGGCGTGACGGTGTTTCAGAACCTCGTGATCCCCGCGACCGCACCAGAATTGCAACTTATATTCGCAGGCGATAAAACTGCCGCCGCTAGTGCCGCGCTCATCACCGTGACCGGCACTGCCGATGGCATCACGAAATTTGCAAACGCGCCGATCCCGATCCACCTGGCGGCCCGTACTGTTGAGGAACAAACGTCTTCCATCCTGTTGGCGACGACACTCATGCCTCGCTTGAAATTAGTTGCGGTTGAAGCCGACGGCGGGCGGAAAGTGCATCGCGGCAGCACGCACCCCGCCGAGGTGACGCTCGAGCGAATGAACGGATTTCAGGGCGAAGTCAGCCTGCAAATGTCGGCGGCGCAATCGTACCAACGGCAGGGAATCACTGGCCCAGAGATGACCGTTGCCGCGAATATCGACCGTGCGTTTTACCCGTGCTTTATGCCCGAGTGGCTCGAAACTACGCGCACATCGCGCATGGAATTAATCGGCGTCGTGAAGGTGCCCGATGCGAAAGGCAAACTGCGTTACCTCGCCACGCCGATGATGGGCCGCATCACGATGTCGATCGAAGGTTCGATCTTGAAAGTGGCGACGGTAATCAAGGAACTCAAGATCAAACCCGGCGAAACGATCGCGATTCCCGTCTCGGTGTTGCGCTCGGCAAAGCTCGCCGTGCCGGTGCAGTTGGAACTCAAACTGCCCGAAGAACTCGCCGGGATACTGACCGCAGAACCGGCGACGATTGCCGTGGGGCAAACTGACGCAACGTTCAAAATCACCTGTGCGAAGGCCGCGAAAATCGAAGGCGAATGGCTCGTCACGATTCGCGGCACCGCGTTGCAAGATGGCAAGTACGCGGTCGTTTCGGAAGCCACGGTGAGCGTGCAGGTTGTCGCGAAGTAGTCACTTTTCCAATCCGCCTCGGCGGTGTTTGGCGATGAATTGCTCGATCTCGCCGGCCGAGCGTACGTCTTCGATGTGCTTCGGAATCTCCAGGTTTTTCAGCGTGATGGCGTCGCTCAGCCAAACGTGAACTGCGACCATGTACCCCGGTTCTTTCTCGGTTTGTCGCGGGTCGTGCGGCGTTCCCCAACCGCGCCGGTAGATTTCCACACTCCAGTCGTACGGCGTCTTTTGATCGCCACCGAGCGCGCCGGTCTCTGGCTTGGACCCGGTGTGGATCACCACCGTCAACGCGATATCGGGCAGTTTGCCATATGCCACGAGAAACGTGTTCAGCGAGGTGACATCGCCACGGTAGTAAAAGAAATCGTTCACATTGACCCAATATCCGCAAACGCGTTCGGCGGAATTGATCAGGTCGGGCAAGCCTCCGGGCCAGTCCTTCTTGTAGTCGCGTTCGATTTTCCCCGCCGGGTGTAAACCTCCCAAAGCGAGCACCTCCGTAGCAGAGACGCCACACAGCATCACGGCCAAAGCGAGTTGCAGAATGCGACGCATGATCTCACCATTGTGGAACGCGGAAAGGAATATCCACAATCAGAGACGACAGGAAGCCGCAATGCGCACGCGACGCGACAACCGGCGGAGTGACCGATCCGATTAATCGATCATCGCCATCCCTGCCGTTTGAATTGTTCACGAAAGCCCAGGGACGGCCGTCCCTGGGCTTTCGGTGACTGATATTCCATCGCGGAAATCCCAGACCCATGCACCTTCGCGAACGTGATTCAGAATGTAATGGAACGCACGCAACTGATGGGCACGATCGACAATCGGCTTCGGTTTGCTGCGGATGGCCCACAGTTTGCCGGTCCAGCCATATTCCTTGCCGATGAAGTTGGAATGCTTCTTCGCTTGCCCCACCTACTTGCGCGGTATCGGGCCGGGTGGCATTTTGGCCAACACATGCGCGTGATTCACGCTCATACTGACGCACAACACCGTCGCACCGAGCGTAATTAACTTATCGCGAATTGCCGCCCCGAAGATCGGTCGCCACTCCGGCGAAAGCATCACCGGTGGTTGTTTGAGCAACATCTTGCTGCGCTCCCGTTTCTCCGCATACATCTCGGGCGGTGGGCGGTTTTTGTAATCGCCGATGATATGTTCGCGATGGTGCCGCGTACGGAACGATCGCTCATCGCCATACAGCCACGCGCCGTAAGTGTGCGCGGTGCAATGAAACCATCGCGGTGCAAGCTCTTCCATAACACAACCTCCCGAAAGCCCAGGGACGGCGTCCTTGATCTTTCGGATTCAATCATCTCATTAGGTATCGCAGTGTCAACGGTTATTCGCCAATTCGTTAAGCCGCACAGATTGGGTGAGCAAGTGTAATTTTTGCCGCATCGCATCGCGTGAAATGCGCCGAAAAGTGCGAATTTTCAGGCGGTTTCCTCTCGACAGCGTCGGTGGCTGTCGTTATCTCCCCGCCACAGGACCGCAATCGAGATGGGCCGACGTCTGGGGCCGGGAACCTCGGATGTTTGCAAAGCGATGGGGCAATGCTGCGGTGGGGCATGGGGGCATGTCACACCGGGGTACTTCCGACGGCTTTGCGGGTGAGTTCGGTTCTGCAATGCGAACGGGGGCACGATTTTTATGGTTTGCTTCATGAAGATGAAAACCACCGTCCGATAAAGTCGACACGTGTACTTGGTCTCTTCCCGACCATGCAGTAGGGGGAATGGCGAGTCCGCAGGTTTGCGACCGACGAGGAATGAACTGGGCACGCGCGGTGTTGGGGAACCCACGCACCATGCCCGGTGGAACGCCCTCCTCGCGGTCTTCCTTCCGGGGGTCCGGCCGAATGGTGCTCACGGCGATGTGAGACCCTGCAAAGGGAACCGTTCGACCGGTGCGAAGGATTCGCAAACCTGAAACTCGCCCGACATCAGGGAGGATACGTTCGATGGTGAGTAACCGGATCGAGACGGATATTCTGCAAGCTTGGCAAGAGTATCGGGCCAACCCGACTCTCGAGATGCGGAACCGGCTCGTCGAGCACTACATGCCGCTCGTTAAATATAACGGCGAGCGCATCTGGGCACGACTGCCCGATGGCGTCGAACTCGACGACCTCGTCAGCGCGGGCATCTTCGGCTTGCTCGATGCCATCGAGGCATTCGACTTGTCGCGCTGCGTCAAATTCGAAACCTACTGCGTGCCGCGGATTCGCGGGGCGATGCTCGACGAACTCCGCACCATGGACTGGGTGCCGCGGCTCGTGCGATCCAAACAAAGCAAGATGGACGCGGCCCAAAAGTCGCTCGAAACCGCGCTCGGCCGCAAGCCGACCGCCGAAGAACTCTCGACGCGGCTCGGCATTCCTATCGAGCAAGTCGCCGCATTCGTCGGCGAAGCGACCGCCGTCGGTCTCGTCAGCCTCAACAAGAAGTGGTACGAAACCGACAGCTACAAGGACGTTCGCGAAATCGACATCCTCGAAGATAAAAAAGCCGAAGACCCGACGAATCGCCTGCAAAACGGCGACCTGATGAAGCTCGTCACCCGCGGCCTCAACCGCAACGAGCGGCTCATCGTCATCCTCTATTATTACGAGGAAATGACGATGAAAGAAATCGGTGCCACACTCAACCTCTCCGAGTCTCGCGTCAGCCAGATGCACTCGAGCATCGTCCAGCGCCTCCAAGCTCAACTCGCAAAACGCCGCCCCGAATTCAGCGTCTGATCGCACGCTCGCAATCGTACAGACTTCGCCCGCCCCGGTGTCACCACATCGGGGCGGCTGGCGTTTTTCGGTAGAGTCAGCCCGCTTTTGCCGTTATCGGTTGAGTGAGGTAATCGAGAACTTCGCGTTGCATCCGTTCGACTTCGGCTCGATACCCACTCGAGACAAGGGCCAACTCCTCAGGCCGACTATTGGTACGCATCCGGGCCAATAGGTCGACGAGGTAAGAAACCCGCTCCCGTGTGATTTTCAGTTCGTGGTAAGTCGCAATCATGGTTGAATCTCCAATCTCGCTTGGGTGGAAGCAGCAGCCCACTCGAAGTATAACAGCCCCACCCGAAGAGGAGCGATGCGATGCCGCGAGTGTTAATTGCCGACGACAATATTCAGAATGCCGAGTTACTCGAAGCCCACCTGGATGGCGCGGGGTTCGATACGCGGATTGCCGCGAATGGCGACGAGACGATGAAACTGGCGGCGGAATGGTCGCCCGATGTGATTTTGCTCGACGTGATGATGCCGAAGTTGAGCGGGTTCGAAGTTTGCAAGCGATTGCGTGCCGACCCGGCCACGAAAGATGTCGGCATTCTGATGGTCACCGCGCTCGATCAGGCCACGGATATCGAGCGTGCGGTCGATGTTGGCACCGATGATTTCCTGACGAAACCGATCAACAAAACGGAACTGATTTTGCGCGTGAAAGCCTTATTGAAAGCCAAATCGGAGACGACGCCCGTTACTCGTGGCCTCGCTTATTTCCGCGCCGTGCAGACGGCGTAGGTTACGCCCACAACTCGCTGAGCCACGATGCGTGGTCCGCGTAATCGGCCACGATGGCATCGGCACCGAGTTCGATGAGCATCTTGCGTTTCATCGGGTGCGGTCCGGCTTGGCCTTTCTCGCGGCTGGCGATACCGATGGCTGTTCCGCCGACGGCTTTCACTTCCACCGTTTCCGAGAAACCGTCGCCGAAGCCCATCAGTTCCTCGCCGCCGATCTGTTGTTCGCTCAAAATGCGTTCCACGACATCGCGCTTGCGGAATGTCGCGACTTCGCCACTTGGGGCATAAATTCGCTCGCCAAAATAATGGTCGACACCCAATAGCGCCGCCTCGGCACGCACGTAGTCGATGACCGTGCCACTCGCGAGGTACAGCGCCACGCCCTTGGCACGAAGCGAATCGAGCAACGCATGCGTACCCGGCACCGCCCATTCGTGCGACGGGACGCGGCCGGCCTGCAAGTCCGTTGTGCGGTCCGCGATGCGTGCGAATAGCCGCTGCTGAAACTCTTCGAGCATCGCGAGCGCATCGAGGCCGGTCGCGCCGCGTGCGATTCCTTCGCTTTCGAGATAGCGCATCTGATCGATCGACGGCCGCCCGCTGAGGCGCAATACGCCTTCCTCCAAGCGCTTGTGATCGGCTTCGACAGAATCCGTCAGCAGGTTTTGCGCGGCAAACGCTTCGGTGCCGATGTCCGCCATGATGCCCGACCAACCTTCGCGGATGAGCGAAAGCGTGCCGTCAAAGTCGAACATCGCCGCGCGAAAGTTTCGCAGTGGCCGCGTGGGATTTATCCATTCGATAGGCATCGGCGCGGGTCTCGGTGTATGCAAGCGGGCAGGAATATCGTATTCAAACTGGCCATGAACCCAACATCTGCCAGCACCTGGTTCGACCGCATTTGGCTGCTCGCACTCATCGCCGCATCGTCGGTATGGTGCCTCACGGCATCGGCGCGGCTCGGCGTCACGTTCGACGAATCGTTCTACGTACCGGCGGGGTTAGCCGGTTGGCGCGACGGCACGAACGAGCGCCTGACGTTCTGGGGAACGATGCCATTACCCGCAAACGTGCAGACGTTGCCGTTGTACGTGTGGGAGCGTGCGACGGGGCGAGCGTGGCCCGATGACATCCTGGTGACACTGCCGTTCGCACGTGCGGGGAACTTGCCGTTCTGGTGGCTGTTGCTCGTATATTCAATGCTGTTCGGGAAGCGTGTCGGTGGGCCGTGGGCGGGGCGCATCGCAGTCGGCTTCGTGGCCACCGACCCGACCTTCCTCGGGCACGCGACACTGGCCACGACGGACATCGCTGTCACCGCACTGACAGTCGTGTTCGCGTATCACTGGGAAGCGGGCCGCGAGCGAAAGTTCGCGTGGCGAATTTTGTGGCCCGGTGTGCTTTTCGGCTTGACAGTCAGTGCAAAAGCGTCGGCGCTCCTATACTGCGGGCTGGCATTATTCGTGTGCGAAGCATGGCATTGGAAGGCGATTCGGCGCTCACTCATCGCGATGACGAGCGTCGTGGCTATCGGCATTGTTACCGGAATCATCTTCTGCGGGTGGGAACATCGCCCTACCGAATGGGGTGCGGCCGTTCATGCAAAACAACTCCCCGAGAGTGACCCGTTCCAGGCACGCTACCAAGCACTTTCCGAATGGCCGGCGGTGCCGAACGCGGCCACGGCGATGCTGTTCCAGATGCGGCACAACGATGGCGGCCGCGGCGTGTACCTGCTAGGGCAGTGGCACCCGCACGCCGTCTGGTATTATTTCCCCGTTGCGGTGGCGGTCAAAATGCCGGAGACAATCGCACTCCTCGCACTGGCCCTTTTACTCTCGCGGCCGCGTACACTACGAAATCGGCTGGTTTTGCTGGCATTTTTGTTGCTGCTGTCGTCGTTGGCCACGAAGTTGCAACTCGGCGTGCGGATCGTCTTCCCGGCGATCGCCTTCGCTGACATCGGGCTGGCAGTCGCGGTCGTGCGTGGCTTCGGGAACAAAACCGGCGTCGCGGCAATTGCCCTAATGTTCGCGTGCGCAACGTGGGTGTGGCCCATCGGCATCACATACGCGAACGCCTTCTTCGGCGGGCCGGCGAAGTCTTATCGGTACCTTGCAGACTCGAACAACGACTGGGGCCAAGGCATTCCCGAACTCGCGCGCTGGCACGAAGCCAACGGCAAACCCGCACTCGCAACCTGGTATCTCACGACCGACCCGCGCGCGCACCAGCCACCGTTTCGTCGCTTTGCGTTACACGAAATGCCGATTGAAAATGAAGCGCAGTTGCTCCAAATACTCGGTCCGTCGTTGCTCGCTGTGGGCATCAGCACGATGAATCAATCGCCCGATGAAACCCCCGCGAAACTCATCGTGTTGGCATGGTTGAAACGGCAAACACCGATCGCGCGGACTTCGACGTGCTTCATCTACGATGTGCGATTCGCACGCTGACAGCCCACTGTCACGGCACCGGAATCGGTACGACTTTCGCCACCGATGCGAGCCACACTTGCGGATCGAACGGCTTGACGAGACGATCGACTGCCCCCGACCAACGCCCGCGTAGCTTGTTGAAAAAGCCTGCGTTTTCCATCATCAGCACGATCGGCACGCTGGCGGTCTCGGTGCTCTGCCGGAGGATTTTGCAGAGTTGATACCCGTCGAGGCCCGGCATATCGACGTCGAGCAGGAACAGCGCGGGCGTGCCATGCTGCCGCACTTTGTCCACGACTTCATAACCGCCCGCCGCTTCCACAACGGTGTAGCCGACTTCGCGCAACGCCTCGGAAATCTGCGAGCGAACGATGGGACAATCGTCGACGATCAGGATCGATGATGGGTTCGCGCCGACGATTTCCGCCATCGGCGGTTCGGTCACGTGCGCGACTTGCGTTTGCCGATGGTGAATGAGATTTTGAATTTGCGCGGGCCACAACGGGTCGGCAGGCCGCGATTTTACTGCGATTTGAAGGGCTTTCAGGCCGTCTTCGGCGTAGCCCATGTTCAAGTACGCCAACCCGAGGCGATACGCGGTCGTCGATGAGGGTTCCAATTGCAAGTCGTTGTATAGCCTTTTCGCGATCGGCTCGATCAGCCGGCGATCGACGTTTTGAATGTCGTCGAATGCGGCCGGTACTTCGAGCGTCGTGACAGCATGGCAGCGCGGGCAACGCGGTCGTGGTTGCATGTCCGCGAACTCGCACGCAGGGCAGTTCCACTTATGGGTGCGTCGCGCTTCGAAGTGGACGATGCCTTGCGTGGCGCGTTTGTTGTGGGGATTAATCGCGAGCACGAAGTGCAAATATTCGATGCCTTCTTCGGCACTGTCGGCCATGCCCGCACGCCACAACCACGCGGTTTCGTTTCGCGGCGCGAGGTCGGTCGCTTCGGAGAACCAGACCTTTGCCTGCGCGCGGTCATTCGCTTTCGCAGCCACGACACCGGCACGGCAAAGGGCTTCCGGTAGCCCCGAGGCCGCATACTCGTTCTCGGGGTTGACCGCCAAAACCTGCCGTAAACACGACAGCGATTCGCGCGGATCTTCGGACGAATTCGCGAGCCAAAGCCACGCGAGTTCGTTCTGCGGTTCGAGTTCGGTAACGCGCCGCAACAACGACCGCGTCCGGGCTTTATCCCCCGCACGGACCGCCGCCATTCCATCGCGCAAAAGCGATACCGTTTCCCACTGTGCCATGATGCAACGTCTGTGCGACCGCCTCAAAAATCAAAAATCGCGAACTCTCACAGATGGAATGTGCGACGCAGTCGGGAAAATGTCAAATCGAAGGCGAACGGCATTGGGTGTAACCGCGTTTCCGGCGCGGAATTTTAAGGGAAATCGTTATTCTCAAGACGGTGCGAACGCAGCCTGACATCCGGAACCCTTGGGATTTCAGGCTCCAGCAAAATTCGTCCTTTGGAAATCGGGATTGATGGTGTGTATGCCCGAATACCCGGTTTGATAGCAGCCGAAATCCAAGTGTGATGTTGCAAAACTGCCTGATTTTAGGGGTTCCAGGTTTCCGGAAACGGAGTTACACCCGATTAGGCTTTCCGTTTCCGAGATCAAGTCGCTTGCAATATTATCCACCTGATTGTCGAGATTTTCAATCTCGTTTTTGCAGATTGCATTAACGCATGGTCGCCATTCGGTTTTGCCCGGCAACCACTTCAGTTGAAGTCAGAGTTACCGTCAG
>JANXNT010001017.1 GCA_025353985.1 Limnoglobus sp. | reverse complement strand
CGCGGCTGATCGATATCGCGACGGCCTTCGTTTCGCCTTGCTTGAGTGCGGTTGTCCAGAACGGAACGCTCAGCGTGAACGTGTCTTTTTTGCCCACGTATAACTTGAACGAATTGCTCGCATCGGCACCCTTGCCGGGGTGGCCGACGACCTTGACTTCGTACTCGCCGATGGCCGCTTCGTCGCTCGCGGTGACATTGAACTTCGCGTCGGTGTTCTTGCTTTCGATGACGGGCTTCGATGGATCGACGGTGACGCCCTTCGGCAAACCTTCGAGCATCAGTGCCACGTCTTGATTGAAGTTCGTGCCGCGTTTGATGCCAATGGTGGCTTGTGCGACATCGCCTTGTTTGTGCGAAACCGACGAGGTGGTAATGTTGAACGTCTCATCGGCTTGGCCGTACATCGGTGGCTTGGCCGCCGTCCCCGTTGCGCCGGGGCCGCCGGGCGTGCCCGCTTTTTCGCAACCGGTGGACGCCGCAAACGCCGCCAACATCAGGCCGACAGTAAACCGTTTCATTGGAAAACCTCTTCTGTTAAGAACTGGCTGCCTCGCACCCCGCGTGCAGCGTTCGTTCTGAGAGGACTTTCCAAATGCAACTGTCGTGCCGGTCGGCATCCGAATTGGTGGAACGGCTAAAAATCGATGATTCGTGCTGGTATTTGCGAAATGTCCGGCATCATCGGAAGGCAAATTCTCAGCGATCGGCAGGCCTACGCGCGCATCTTCGCTCGGGAGTAGCGATCGTAGCGATCCGAAAGTGCGAAGAACGTCGGTGCCCACAGTCCCACGAAAATGCCGAAGCGTTCGCCGTGCGCGACATCGGGTTCCTTGAACAAAGACCAGACGAGGATCGACGCGATGATCGAAACGAACCCGGATACGAAACAGATGTTGCTGAGAATCCTCAACGCGCTGGCAGACATGTGTATTCCCCTGAAATTCGACCTCGCGGGAATCGCGAAGCCGGAGGCGAACCTCGCTGCATTGATAGTCCCGCGCAAGCCGCAACGGTTGGGAAATTCTTGCGGCTGTAACTGTCAACGCGACAAAACGGGGGCCACCTGGCCCCCGTTTTGCGTATCGTTCTTCGCCGTTTAGTACTTCATGAGCAAGCTGAACGTGACACCTTGTGCGAAGAGTTCGTCTTGCGTCAGTGCTCGGTTGACGATTGGGACGACGCTGCCGGTGCCGAAGTTTTGGCTCGTCGGCAGCACCGCTGGGTTTACGCGGTCGCTGAACGAGTTACCGGGACGCAGCACGCGGTTGGCATACAGGAAGTTATACCCGACCGACGTCGTCAGCCACGATGTCCAGTTGTAACCGAACGTGCCGCTGAACTCGGGGACCACGGCGAATTCGTCGTTGCGGTATCGCCCGATGTTCATCGAGTTTGCATACACGCCGCCGAGTGCCACTTGTGCCAGCCCACGTGTCGGGTCGAGCAGTGCGGATTGTCCCGTGATGTCGAGCGTCTGGTTCATCACACCTGCCGCGAGTTTGCCGGTGAAGCCGAAGGTGTAACGGCTGTAGCGGAGTTCGGTCTGAATGCCAACCTGACCACCGTAGAAGCGGTTGACCGCGTGGAAGCCGTCTTGCACGGTAATCGTTCCCGGTGCGAAAACTGGCAGCCCGTTGAACAGCGGTGCCCCGCCACCCAGGAGCGTCGATGCCGAGGAGATTTCGAGTTTCTCGTCGATTTCCATAAATCGGAAGCCGAGCAACCCGTGGGCCGTAAAGCGGGCACCATCCGATGGGCAACCGCGATACATGTTCACCAGCCCGCTGACTTCCGCACCGAAAATGCGGTTCGAAGTCGAAACGAGAACGTTGCCGTTCGCCAAGTTTGGCTGCGAGATCGTCAGCACGGCCGGAGTGTTATTCGTCGCATCAATGAATGGGCGAGCCAGGACGGGCACGCCGTTGTTCGCCGATTGGGCGAAGTAGCTATTCGATTTTTGTTCGAGCGAAAAGCCCGAAATCTCGTAACCGTAGCGACGGTCTTCGCCTTTGAACCAGCCGCCCGTCACGCGGAAACCGCTCGACAAACCGTATCCGAGATCGGTGTTACTGTAAAGCAACGCGGTCGTCGATCGGCCGGCGAGGCCACGATCCGAAGGCGCACTCGTCGTCACGTATGGTACGTTTGACGGCTGAGCACTGACCGACCACAGTAAGTAATCGAACGTCAGGTAGTAGTGCGAAATGCCCGTTGGCGATGCACGATTCGGATTGATGGCGGACTCGTACGATTGCGCACCGTACTGGCCGGGCGGCGGATACGATGGCATCCCGTTCGGCCCGGTCAAACCGGGAGGGCCTTCCATCATGCCGCCGGGGCCACCGGGTCCGCCCTGGCCGAACTGCGGAGGAATCACTTGTTGCGGTACGTTGAACTCGGCGGGTTGCACTTCGCCGTAGTTCATTGCGGGTGAAATTGGTGTCGGCGGCGGTACGTAGGGCGACTGCCCCGCAGCGATTCCCGCCCCGGCCGCCAAGGCCGCAATCGTACCGAAAAATCCTTTAATCATGGTACACTCCTGAACTGCCTTGGCCGCGGCGGGCCCCACTTGTGCCACCGCCCGCGCACGGATTGTTTGCTCTAAGCAGAATAATCGGCACGACCGCATTCCAAACATGAGGCCGCTTCCCGCAAACTTGCCGCAGATCGTACATTCAGCAAAACAGGCCAAGCCGTGCAACCGGCGCATGTTGCCGCGAGGCTTGCCCAGACTGCCAACCAGACAGGTCGGCGTTTTCTTGTGTGTGTATTTCGTTTGCTTCGTGATGAATTCGGGGCTGGTACGACAACGTGTTGCGTCTTGTGGGTTTCCCACGCTTGCCCGCAGCGTAAGCAAGGGAAACCCGCCAGCCGGAATTCACCACGAGACACACGGAAAAAGCGACGCTGTGAAACTCCTACACGGCGTTGCCATTCCGTGCCACTCAAGTCCTATTCCGTGCCACCCAAGTCCTATTCAGTCCTATTCAGTCCCATTCCGTCCCATTGATTCATCGCCATTACCAGCCATTCCGTGCCATTCCGTGCCACTCAAGTCCTATTCTGTGCCATCCAAGTCCTATTCAGTCCTATTCAAGTCCCATTCCGTCCAATTGATTTGATTGCTCCGCCAGACACCACATAGCGCCTGCCCCGTGACCGCTCGTTTTCACCAGTCCGAAAGTGCGTAGTTGTCTCAAATCGTCGCGGATCGCAAGTCCGGGTTGCTGTAACAAAGTCACGATGGCATTCCGAGGGATGCCGTCCTTCTCCGCCGTTCAGCTTTCCGCTTCGCGCTCGCGATGGCCGCTGGTGTTCGCGGAAACCGAATCGTGTAGTCGCGGTTGTTTTCTATCGCGATTTCGCAGGCATGGTCGATGATTTCGACTGCCAGATACTGCGGTTGCGTTCGCATCGCGAATTCGCACACCAGCGAATTTGGCTGTTTCGCGTGGACGGACACCGTCACCGACGAGCGTCGGTTCGTTAGCGAGATCGCCAGTTCGTGCAGTTTTTCGCGATCGTGATCCATGAGTGCGACGAATTCCATGCAGATTTCGACGCGCATTGCGACTCTCACGTTGGATACACAAAAAAACACCGCCCCGTTTCGGGCGGTGTTTTCGATGACTGTCGATCCTACTCGAGGAGCAGGCTCGGTTCCCAACCGACGCGCTCGGCGCTGGCGCGGAGCTTTTCGAGGGCGCGGTTCTGGATTTGGCGAACGCGCTCTTTGCTGATCCGAAGCAGATGACCGATTTGGCGAAGGCTGTGGGTGCCGCTGCCGGTGAGGCCGAAGCGGAGGTCGAGCACTTTGCGTTCGCGGGGCCGCAGGTTCTCCATGAGGAACTTGAGCGCTTCTTGGCGTTCGTTATTCTCGTGGAGCGTCAGCGTTTGCGTGTCTGGCATCGCTTCGGTGAGCTTGAAATCGCTATCGTCGTCGAGGACGGCGTTCAGGCTAACGGGCGTGCGGGTGGCGGTTTGCAGGTGATTGAGGTGCTCGAGGCTGCTGCCCGTTCGCGCCGCAAGTTCCTGGGGGCTGGGCAGATGTTGGCCGCCGTGAGCCAGGGCTTCGGACTCTTGTTGAAGGAGGCCGAGTTCCTGAAGGTGGTGCGGCGACAGGCTGACCAAGTGGCTCTGGCGTGCGACTGCAATTTGCAGCGTCTGGCGAATCCACCAGGTGGCGTAGGTCGCGAGTCGGGTACCATGGCTGACGTCGAAGCGGTCGATCGCTTGCATGAGGCCGCAAACGGCTTCTTGCAGGAGGTCCGTGTAAGCGAGGCTGTGGTGGCGGAACCGCTTGGCGACGTGAGCCGCGAGGCGGATGTTCGCCGAAGCGAGCCGATGCTTGTAATGGACGTAGCGATCGTGTAGACGACGGACGGCGGACTCTTCACGGCGTTCCGGGGTGACGTGCTCGCGGATGAACTGGGCCATCGGCCACGGTTCAAGCGGTGGCCGGCTGTCGCGCAGATCCGGGAAGTGTCGGATGAGTACCCGAGCGAGTTCCGTTTTGCAGTCCCAGAAACTGGTGAGCAACTCTCGCTCTTCTTCTGGCGTCAACAGGTCCGATGAGAAAGTCGTCAAGGACGGTTCTTCCACGCTACTCGTGACTCGTTGTTTACGCCTGGCGGTCTTCATGATTCCCCCGATGGACACATTTTGAGTATCGAAAACAGTTCTTACCGAGCATTGCGGCGTGGGGAACGAAGGGTCTTCTCTCGCACGATGGCGAGTGTGCGGAAGTCGAACCGAATACCTCAGAATCAACTGAGCTATCTTTCAGGTACCGAATCGGCGTACAAAACCGTTTCCTGGTCTGTTCGTAACGATTATGTGGCACCCAGTGGTCGACCATCAACGCGTGTCGGTGAAGCCCCTGGTAATAATCCCCCGCACGTCAAGCCCCTTGATCTTAAACGGTAGAAAAGACAAGATCAAGCATTTCCTGAGAAATGCCGGAATTTCTTGACTACTCGGTTAATTTCCCTCTACCGCAATAATCACCCTCAAACCCCACGTTTACCTAGCGTTTCCAGTGTCCCTTGAAAACGAGGCACCGATTCCGGTTCCGATTACTTCGTCAAAAGGTTCTTCCTGCGCCAGAAAAAATTCCCCGCCGGGCAGTATCGTGTATTACACTTCGACGATTGTGCGGACGCAGACCGTCCGCTCACCACGACAAGGAGGTTCGTAGTGCGAGTGCCACCGACAGCGAAAGGGGCACCGGCCCCCGACACGGTTTTTTCGACCGCGACACCCACGATGAACTCGTCCCGCCAACGTTGTTCGATCTTAGTCGTCGATGACGAAGCCGTCATTCTCGCACTGCTACGCGAGCAACTTCGCCACGAATACGATGTATTTACCGCACGAAGTATTGCCGAAGCCCGCGACATCGTGGCCGTCCGCGATATCGATATCGTCCTTTCGGATTTGAACTTGCCCGACGGTTCTGGAATTGCCCTACTCGAATGGGCGCGGCAATCGCACCCGCGCATCTCGCGCGTTTTACTCACCGGAATGGCCCGCCTCGAAGATGCCGCCGAAGCGATCAACCGCTCGCAGGTCCATCGCATCGTTCTCAAGCCGTGGCAGCGCGACGATCTCCTCGGCAGCCTTCGCAGCATCACCCGCACGCTCTTGCTTGAACGCAACCACGAAAAGCTGCTCGACGAATATCGTGCGCTGTTACTCAATCTCGAAAATCGCGTCGTCGATCGGACCCGCGAACTTGAGCAAAAAAATCAGCTTCTCGAAAAGATGGCGCTGACCGATCCCCTCACCGGCATCCCGAATCGCCGAGCCGTCGAACTGATCGCCCGCAAAGAACTCCTTCGCCGCGCACGTACGACCGATCCGATCGCGATCGGCATTATCGACGTCGACCACTTCAAGGACATCAACTCCGCGCACCTCTTAGTCGGCGGCGATCACGTCCTGACGTGGCTCGCGCAGTTACTGCAATCGACGGTGCGCAGTTGCGATTCGATTGGTCGAATCGGCGGCGAGGAATTCATGATCGTCGCACCGAACACCGATGCGGTTGGCATCGATATTCTCGGAGAGCGCGTACGGAACACGATCGAACGCGCCCGCACGACGTACCACGGTAAAACCATCGGCGTCACGGTCAGCATCGGTTTCGCCGCCGCCGACCCTGGTAGCTTGTTCAGTTTCGAAGAACTCCGCGTCGCCGCGTCCGGTGCGCTCGCTGAAGCCAAAAGCTCCGGCCGCAACCGCTGCATCATTCAAAGAATGTCCTCACCTGTCGCAGTGCTGAACTAAAAATGAACAAGCCTGCGATGAAAGCGCTCGGCGTATTTTGCGGCTCCGCGCTGGGCACAAATCCGCTCTACGCGGCCACGGCCCGCGAACTTGGTCGCACTATCGCACAGCGCGACATCTCGCTCGTTTACGGTGGCGGGCGGATCGGCCTGATGGGCGAGGTAGCGATGGCGTGCCTCAGTGCGGGTGGGCGCGTCATCGGCGTGATTCCGCAACTGCTATCGCAAAAAGAAATCGCCTTCGAAGAAGTAACGGAGCTGATTCTCGTCGATTCGATGCACGCGCGAAAAGCCTTGATGGCACAGCGTTCCGATGGCTTCGTCGCGCTACCCGGCGGCTATGGCACGTGCGATGAACTCTTCGAAATCCTCACGTGGGCGCAACTCGGCATCCACAACAAACCGATCGCATTGCTGAACGCGAACCGCTTCTTCACACCGCTATTGTCGTGGCTCGATTCGATGACCGCCGACGGTTTCTTAAAGCCGAAACACCGCTCGCGTTTGCTCGTCTGCGACACGGTGCCCGAACTGCTCGAAGTCTTGTTGAACTGGACGCCAACCGAACCGACGCTGCCGATGGACAGGATCGTCGGGCCGTAAAATCACTCGCCGTAGATTCGCGTCGATTCTTCCTTCGCCACGGGTGTCGTGAGGTGCTTGCTGGTGAGTGTCGCCTTGAAGCGCACGTCGCCGGTGCCGATCGCTTTCACTTTCATGCGGTAGACGGCTTCGGTCTTTGGGGCGAGTTCACCGATTGGTTCGAACTCGATCGTCGTGCCTTTGGCCTTCGGGTCGATGGCGTCTTGTGGCTTCGCTTTCGTCGGGCCACTCATCGACACGAACTGCAGCTCTTCGGGCAGTTGCACGCTCACTTTTAAGTTGGCGTCGGCCTTCGATCCGGTGTTCGTCAAACGAATTTCGTACGTCGTTTCTTCGCCCTTTTCGATGGGATCGGCGAGGTCGACGACTTCCATTCGCATTGCGGGAATGCCATCGACGGTGGTGCGACAATCGCAACTCGCCTTCGTGTTTCGGCTACCCGTGGCGAGCGCGCTCAGCGTGATCGGGCCGGGCTGGATCGGCATCACATCGAAAGAATGTTCGAACGACTGGCCCGGTTCGAGCTTCGGCTTCGGTGCCGTAAATACCACTTTTTGTGCGTTGCTACCGCCGAGTAACCGCACGCCAACGGGGATCGGCGTTTCGACTTGGACATCGTCGAGAATCAGTTCGCCGACGTTCTTCACCGTGACGGT
>JANXNT010000953.1 GCA_025353985.1 Limnoglobus sp. | reverse complement strand
ACCGTTCACGGGGTCAAATGACGATTTTTAAGGACTTTTTGCGTATCTGTTGCTGAAAATCGGTCCAAAACCGACCTTTTAAGGCAATCTCAGTCAAAAACAGCCTTGGATTTCAAGCGTTTTACCCCGTGAACGGTTACAATTACTGAACAGATACGATTTGTCTTTGTTTAATTATCCTGTTTAATCCTGCTAATCCTGTCGAATTCTTTGCTCGACGAGGATTATCCGTGCGAGTTGAGGACCGACTGAAAGCCGAGGCGAAGCGTCTCGGCTTTTCGCTTTGTGGCATCGCGCCCGCTACCGAGGCAGACGGCTTCGCGCGGTTCACCGCGTGGCTCGGTCGCGATTTCCACGGCGAGATGGGCTACCTCACGAAGCACGCCGACGCACGGCAACACCCCGAATCGGTTCTCGCCGACGTTCGCAATGTCGTCATGGTCGGGCTGGAATATGGTGCTTCGACTTCCGCAGAAAATGAAAATGACCACGGTCGCGTGGCGGCTTATGCGCACGGGCCGGACTATCATCGCTTCATCTGGGATCGGCTGAATCTTTTAGCCGAATGGCTGGGAATCGAGCGTCCCGGCACCGTGTCCCGTGCTATCGCCGATACCGCACCCCTGCTCGAACGCGACTTCGCCAGACGCGCCGGGCTAGGTTGGTTCGGCAAGAACACGATGCTCATCAACACGCATCGCGGCAGTTTCTTTTTCCTCGGCGCGCTATTAACGACTGCCGATCTCGAACCCGATCCACCACACGTGCGCAGCCATTGCGGCACCTGCACCGCATGCCTCGATGCCTGCCCGACGCAGGCGTTCCCCGAACCCGGCACACTCGACGCCCGAAGCTGCATTAGCTACCTGACGATCGAACTGCGTACCGCGATCCCCGATGAACATCGTGCGAACATCGGCGACTGGCTATTCGGCTGCGACATCTGCCAACAAGTCTGCCCGTGGAACCGAGACGCGGGCGCTTCGCAAACATTCCCACACGACCCCACACTCCAGTTTCTCGACCCAATCGAACTCCTCAGCATCTCGCAAGTGGAGTACAAGAAGCGCTTCGGCCACACATCGCTGGCACGCACGAAACGCGCAGGCCTCCGTCGGAACGCCGCCATCGTACTAGGAAACATCGGCGACTCACGAGCCATTCCCGCACTCGAACGCGCCGCAATCGACGAAGACGAGATCGTCCGCGAAGCCGCAATATGGGCACGCGAACGGATACGATCCCGATTGCAAGACTCACTCTGAAAAGCGAAACGAGCCGGGCAATTGCCCGGCTCGTTCGCTGTACCGTTGCGGATTAGTGGTTCAGCATGAACTCGTTGGTGTTAAGGAGTGCCCAGAAGAGATCCTGGAAGAACGGCGTGTGATCGCCGATGCTTGGTGGCACGAA
Organism: Limnoglobus sp.; assembly: GCA_025353985.1. Lineage (GTDB taxonomy): Bacteria > Planctomycetota > Planctomycetia > Gemmatales > Gemmataceae > Limnoglobus. Next base: position 3,916 of record JANXNT010000953.1, on the reverse strand, counting down.
CCGCGGGCCAGCCGCAATTGGGGCCGAACCGGGGTTCTTCATTGGCTTTTTCGGCTCGGGTTTCGCGACGGCTTTCGGGTCGGGTTTCACCACCACTGCTGGTTTGGTCGAATCCGACTTCGGTGCATCGGGGGCTTTCGGGGCTTCGCCCGCAATCACTTGCCCCTTCGTCATTAGCGTATTGATCCGCGTCACTTCCGCAGCCGTCGGCCGACGGCTGAGCGTGCTCAGGAACAAGTCGTCGATCATCCCGTTGGTGTTCAGCGGGGCGGTCTTCTTCTTCGAGTGCTTGTCGACCAAGCGAACGACAGGGTTGTTCGCACCGGTGCGGCCGATTTCCTCGTTGAGTTCCTTGCCGTTCATCAACAGCAACGCCTGAACGACGGTCCCGTTGAAGTTAATTTCGTTGCCTTCATCGTCGCCGAAGTTGCTGACCAACTGCTTCATGAAGTCGTTCCGCTGGGTCTTGCGGTCGCCACCAAGGTCGGCCTTTGCTGCGGTCATCAGGCTTTCAAACAGCACTTCGGGGGACATCGCCTTGAGTGGCATCCGTGCGAAGTATGGCTCGAACTTTTGATCGACGTAATCCTTGTTCGCAACGTGGCTGAGGCCGTAAACGTCACTGGTACAGATCCAGTACAGGAGTTGTTTCGGGTCGTACTTATATTGGGCGAAATCGGCGGCCAGTTTCGATAGCAGTTCGGGGTGAACGACTTCGTTGTGGCTACCGAAGTCATCGATGCTCGGCTCTTTATTCATCCCGCGGCCGAACAGGTGGCCCCAGATGCGGTTAACGTACGCCTTCGCGAAGTTGTCGTGCTTGACGACGTAATCGGCGAGTGCCAGGCGGCGCGACTTCGTTTCGGGCTTCGCAATCGGCTTGTGATCGGGGTCGCCCGATTCGGCTTTGCCGAGGTCTTTGAGGAAATTCGGCTTGATCGCCATCAGCTTGCCATCGCGGCGTTCATAGAAGATGATCCCGGACGCATTCGAATCGGGTGCGTCTTTGAGTTCGATCTCGAAGTCCTTTTGCGTCGCCATCATGTTGTTACGGACGACCGAACCGATTGGCGTTTTGGTGCGAATCGTCTGGCGGAAAAAGGCGTTGACGCCCCAGAAGTCCGACTGGATCCACTCTTTATTGAAAGGGTGATCGTGGCACTGGGTACAGTTCGTCTGAATACCCATGAACAACCGGGTGACGCGCGACGTGATCGGCACCGCGTCGAATTTGCCGAGTTCGGCTTGTTTCTCTGCGGGGACGGGTTCGCCGAGGTGGTGGATGATGAAGTTCGCGGCGTTCGCATCGATGCGGGTCGTGCCGCTGGCGGTCAGCAACTTGGTGACGAATTCATCGTGTGGCGTGACCTTGGCTTCGGTGTTGCCACCGAGTTCGTCGGTCAGCCAGGCGTTCATTTGGTCGCGGTAGGTTTGGTGGCCTGACCGGGTCATCAGCCACACGGTCCAGATGTTCGCCCAGTGTTCGGAGAACTCGTCGGTATACGAGAACTTGAGAACTTTATCCTTCTCGAGTTTGATCGTCTGGCCGTTGTTCTTCGGCTCGTAGCTCTTGGAGTAAAGCAGGCGTTGAATGAGGCGTGCGCGTTTGCCGGTGCCACGATCTTGTTCGAAATCGACGACTTCTTCGGTCGTCGGGATACGGCCGATGAGGTCGATGAAGGATCGACGCATGAACTCGAAGTCGGTGGCTTTGTCGGCGGGCTTCTTGATGCCCGCTTTCTGCCAACCTTCGGCGATTAACCGGTTGATGATGTCCGATTGCGGTGCGGGTGTGGCGGGTGTTAGCTCCGCCGCCTGCACGGCGGTCGTCAGGGCGATCATCAGCCCGGAAAAGAATAGTCTGGAGACGGCGCGTTTCATCCGGAGACCCCCTGGGGATATGAGGGCAAGAGCGATCCGTCGATCGTTCCGCCGCAATTACCATATTCTAAACGACGAACCGCAACCGAGTCCACCGTTAACTGGTGAAGACGACTGGCGACGCAATCGTGTAAGAGTTGAACACTAGGACGCGGTGTTCGGTTTCGGAGTTCCCGGCACCGATTCTTTTCCCATCAATTTCGGCAGAATGTGAAGATATGAACGTCGACCAAAAAACGATCGTCGAACGAACGCAAGCATCGGATACAGAGGAACTGCTAGATCGGGTGACCGTGTTTCGCGAAGATATGGAACCCGAAGCGATCCGGATTATCGAAGCAGAATTGTCGCGACGCGGTTTTACCGATGATGCGATTTTGGCCCATGCCAAGAATCGCTGCGAATCCAACATCGTCGGCGACGATGGATCTGCGCTACGGTGCACTTCGTGCGACCGGCCTGCAATCGTCGAAGATCGCGATTGGTTCCGCGTCTTCGGCAAACTGCCGATCTTCCCGCGATCCGTTCGTTATTGCGAACTTCACTCGAGGGAACGGCACGAAAGCCGTCCCGACGATGATGACGGTGTTACTTGACGAGGTTGTCGACTTCGGCTTGCGAAATCAGCGTCGATGGCTTGCCGAGTTTCGTGCTCAACCAGCTCATGACCGATGGAATGTAAGGCAGTTGCTTGGCCGCCTTGACCAGTTCTGTCATCCGCTTGTCGCGATTCACTCGCTCTTTACGCTTCAAGCCACCGTTGACGGCGCGAGAAATCGCGTGATTATCGCGTGCGCGGTCGTTGCGTGTGGAAAAGGACATTCGCTCGGCCATCGGTAACCCCTATCAATCTTTTTTAGCGGAAGCGTCTAGCTTAGGAAGCATGACACGAATGGACAGTGTGGTTTGCGTGTTGCCGGCCAAAATCGGGCTGAGACGCAAACTCGAAGAGAAGAATCATTTCCTAAACTTTGCGTCGCTTGCGTGAGAGGTTCATTGATCCTCAGACGATCCGGAGGTCGCGGCACGCTTGCTCGTAGCTCAGTTCCAGATTCAGTGGAACAACGCATGTGTCGTTCAGCCACAACGGTAACGTCGGCAGCGGTTCGCCAACGACCATCGTGTGCGACCATGCTTCCAGTCGTGCCCGCGTACCGCGTGTCACCCATCGGCACGAAGCCGCATAGATGGGCGGCGTATCGGCAGACATCGTCCGATCCGGATGGCCAATAAACTCCATCAGTTGGGCGTACAAATTGAATCGGCGTATCGTCACGAGATCCACCACGCTAACGGCAACGCCCTTGCGAAGCAGCGCCGCGCATTTGGCGACGAAAGCCATCCGCGTCTCGGGGCGATCTTGGTTCGCCGGGCTGATGAGTTCGATGGCCGCCACCAATTGCCGTTCGCGATCCATGTCGTAAATGCGGACTTCATACTCGTATTCGTCGGGGCGATCGGTATCGACCGCGACGACGGGAAACGTCTTGGTCCATGTGGCAGTGGCGGTTGCCGTGGCGATACCGCCCTCTCCTCGATCGCTCGACTCCCCGAACGTTGGCACATCGTCCATTTCGATTTCCAACGCCCCGATGTCGATTTCCATTTCCGTGCCCAGGTGGACTCGCGGCTCGGCGATGTACTCCGGCGGAAGCAACTTCGATAGCTGCTGAACGATGCAGCCTGGCCACATGGCGTGGAAACCCTCCCACGACGAATGTTTGCTTACGGGGAGTCGAAAATGATCGCGTAGCGGCATGGGAACCTCTTTCGGAGTCGTTCGAAATCACGCCACTTCAGAGACTGTTCGTCGTGATAGAATTGAGACCAACGAAGTACCGTGTAACTGGTGGAACTTCTACGTTGTCCCTGTCGACGACGGCGGAAGTCAGGCTTGGCGCGTAAGACTTATTACTTTTTCACTTTTGATACGGGCTGGTCGGGGTGCGCTGGGTTTGGGATCAGCCTGCGATTGGCGCAATCTGCGAGTAGGTCGAGTTTCTCCAGCACCGTCTGGCCGATCAACACTTCGTCG
>JANXNT010000947.1 GCA_025353985.1 Limnoglobus sp. | reverse complement strand
CCGCGACTTCCAGCGTGTTCGGGATCATCGCGAATTTCAGCTTCTCCGGGATCGGCTGCCAGCACGTCTCGACGCACATTTCGATGCATTCGCGATCCGTGTTGAACGCGATCGGCAGCTTCGACCGCCAGAGGAATCGCGCCGTCAGGTTGTTCATGTTGAACGGCACTTTCCAGATCGAATCGAGTGCGCGATTCGTGGTCAAGTCACTGATACCGATGCCCGTGCCGTTACCGTGGCTCTCGGGGGAAATGTCGACGCAGCCGATGCGAACAATCCGCGGCTTGGCGGCTTCGAGTTCCATCTCCGGCGAGGCTTCGATGAGCAACCGCCCAACGACGTTCGGATCCATACCCGCACCGGAATAGTTCTTGCCGCACTCGCCGACGATGAGCACATCGAGCGCCGCGAACGGCAACCGCCCCATTAACTTGCGTGCTTCCTCAAGTAATATCGGCTCGCGATTCAGGAGAGCGTCGCGATCGACGACTTCGAGCTTTGCGGTTTCTTCATTGGCATTTTCGAGAATCGCGAGGCCACCGAGGAACGGCGTTTTGTCGATGATGACCTTCACCGATTCGATCATCATGTCGCGCAGGCCGCGATAACCCCAGCGGTGATGTTGGTCCGCCCCGAGCCGTTTCCCGAGGCCGATCACCGCCATTTTGACGACGCCGCTCTCGATCGTGCCGCGAAAATCGGTGTGCGGTTTCACGCGCGAAACCGTGACCACGCCATCGGCTTCGAGGGCGTTTTTATCCCACCACACCGGCTCGTCCCACGAGTTCGTACCGATGTTGACCGCGTCCATATCGGTGCGAATTTCGACGCCGAGATGCGCTTCGTCGATCTGGTAACTCGCTAGCAAACCCCGTTGGCCTTCGGGCGTTGCGCCGCCATGCGATCCCATCGCCGCCACCACGAACGGCTTCACGCCAAGCTCTTTCAGGGCATCGATGGTGGCCTTGGCAATCGTCAGGTAATTCTTGATGCCGCGACTGCCGCAACCGACCGCAATCCGCATTCCCGGCTTCAGGCGTTTCGCGAGCGACGATTCGAGCCAAGCCCGCCGCGTCTCGGCTGCCACGTCGGCGACCGTCAGTTGCGGGGCAGTCTGGCGAACGAGTTGCACGGTAGGCAGTTTCACGAAAAGTCTCGGTTATAGTTACGGTCGTTGTGGGGCTATAATACTGATGCCCACCTTTTGTTCTTCCTATCAGCAATTACCGTTGGTATAAACGGAGTTTCCACGCGGAGAGCCGAACATGGCGGTTGAGTCACCGAGTACGATTCCGATGAGGGTCGAGCAACAATACGCGCAGGCGGCGAGCGCGTATTGTGCGTCGCTTCCGTTGGAGCACTTCATGGAATCGACGGGCCAGAGTACGCAACGCCAGATCACGCTCGAGAGTTTCGACTTGATCCGCGAAGTGCGGCCCGACGTGCATATTTTCAGTGAACTCCTCGTGCAGTACGGCCCAGTGACCGCGATCATGCGGGTCGTCCCGGATAACATGGTACTGATCCACGATGGTGAGGTCGAGGCACACGGCAGTTACGACCTTTCGCTGCAAGTGGCGCACCCGTTTTTCGTTCTCGAATACGTCTCGCCCTCGAACGCACGCAAAGACTATGTCGACAACATGCACCGGTACGAACGCGATCTACGCGTGCCATACTATCTGACATTCGAGCCGGAAATCCAACTGCTGAAGTTGTTCCATCTGGAAGCGGGCAAGAAGGGCAAAGGCGAACGTTACGTCTGCGTGAACCCGAATGCTGCAGGCCGATTCGAAGTTCCGGAATTGGAACTCGAGTTCGCGATCCTCGACGAATGGGTTCGCTTCTGGTTTCGAGGCAAACTGCAATCGCTGCCCGCCGAACTGATGAAGCAACT
>JANXNT010000925.1 GCA_025353985.1 Limnoglobus sp. | reverse complement strand
GCTTCCGCAAGGCGGTGATCTGGGGTGCGATTCTCATGGCGGCGGGGCAATTCACGCTATCGACTAGCACCGGCAGCACGGATATTCTGTATGCCGGTCTCGCACTTCTCGTAATCGGGAATGGTTTCTTTAAGCCGAATATCTCCAGCCTGATCGGGCGATTCTACGAACAAGGCGATCCGCGACGCGATGGGGCATTCACGATCTTTTACATGGGCATTAACATCGGTGCGTTCCTCACGCCGTTAACTTGCGGTACGATCGGCGAAATTGAAGGTTGGAACTATGGCTTCATGTGCGCCGGTTTCGGTATGATCGTCGGCTTGCTGATTTTTCTGTACACGATCAGTCAAGGGCTACTCGAAGGCCATGCCGAACCGGCAGCGAACTCCATCCAGACGATTGCCGGTGCGCCTGCGCCGATCGTGGTCTATCTCGGCACATTTCTGTTAATACCGATTGCTGCAATGCTGATCTATCAAAACGACATCATGGATCTGCTACTCGGTGTCGTTGGAATTTCCGCGATTAGCTACATGCTGTATTTGTCTTATCAGTACCCCAAAGAAGAACGTCAACGAATCTGGGTGATCGTGGTGTTGCTCATCTTCACCGCGATATTCTGGACGTTTTTTGAGCTCGCCGGCAGCGCACTCAGTCTCTTCACCGAACGAAACGTCGAGAAGACAATTCTCGGACAGAAGTTCACCACGAGTAACTTCCAGGCCGTCAATGCCTTCTTCATCATGCTGCTCGCGCCTGTCTTTTCGGTGATGTGGATCAAGATGGCAAAAAGCGGCCTCGAACCTTCCGCACCAGTGAAATTCGCCATCGGGTTATTGATGCTCGGCGCGGGATTCTTCGTGTTGAACCTGGGCAGAGGTGCAGCAGTGGCCGGTGTCATGCCTGCGGTGTTCTTGATCGCGCTGTACCTTCTCCATACCATCGGCGAGTTGGCATTGTCGCCGGTGGGCCTGTCGCTCGTCACGAAACTCGCACCCGCGAAAATCGTCGGCTTCATGATGGGATTCTGGTTCCTGTCATCGGCCATCGCTCACCAAGCGGGCAAGTGGATCGCAAGCGAAACCGTCGCCGACAAAGATGCCACGCCGATGCAGACTCTCGACTTGGCATTGGGAGTCTTCAACAACGTCGGGTTCTTCGCATTAGGTTCAGGCGTGCTTCTCCTCGCACTCTCGCCGATCATCAAAAAGTGGATGCACGGCATCAAGTAAATCACCTCTCACCGACCGGCCTCACAGAGGCCAGCTACAAAAGAATCCACTCGCCACGGGCCAATCAGCGCCCGTGGCTTCGTTCCGCACGAACTCCTATCCGGATCGCACATGCAAACGCAGTTGAAGCTTCAACTTTCGGCATTCATGTTCCTTCAGTATTTCATCTGGGGGTCGTGGTATGCGAGTATGGGCGGGTACCTGAGTTCGCTCAAATTCAACGGTCAGGAGATCGGGGCCGCATACGGGGCACTCGCGATTGGCTCGATGATTTCGCCGTTCTTCGTCGGCCTGATTGCGGATCGCTACTTCGCCTCGGAAAAGATACTCGGCGTGCTCGGCCTCTTCGGCGGCGCGATCATTTGCCTCATCCCGCAGGCCGAAACGTTCGGCAGTTTCTACCCGTTGCTCATTTTGTATTGTGCGAGTTTCGCACCGACGCTCGCACTCGGCAACTCGTTGTCGTTGCATCACTTGCGCGATGCGAAAAAGGACTTCCCCCGCGTCAAAATCCTCTCCGCGGTCGGCTGGATTACGGGCGGCGTGACCGTCAGCCTGCTCCACGCCGAAAAGACCGCCGACCAGTTTTACCTTGCGGGCGGCATCTCGATTCTGTTCGGTTTGTTCTCGTTCACGTTGCCGCACACGCCGCCGAAGAAGGTGGGCAAGGATGTCTCCATCGGCGAGATTCTCGGCCTCGATGCGCTGGCCTTATTGCAAAAACGATCGTTTGCCGTGTTCATCGGCTGTATGTTTTTGATCTGTATTCCACTGTACTTTTACTTCGTCAACATGTCCGTATTCCTCGGTGAATTAGCCTGGCCGCAGTATGCCGCGCGGATGACACTCGGTCAGGTGTCGGATGTCGTCTTCCTGTTCTTATTGCCGATCATGCTTCATCGCTTCGGCTACAAGTGGACGATCACCATCGGCATTCTGGCGTGGGTGTTGCGATATTTTCTTCTTGCGGGAAGTGTCAGTGCCGATGTCGAACCGCAAACGGTGATGATCTTTGCCGCGATTCTCGTCCACGGCGTTTGCTACGATTTCCTGTTCATTGCTGGTCAACTGTACGTAAACGACGAATCGACCGAGCGGATGCGAGGTGCCGCCCAAGGCTTTATCGCGTTCATCCTCTGGGGTGTCGGCGCGTTCGTCGGAACGATGCTCGCCGGTGCGGTGATGGCCTCGCACACGCTCGCAACGCCCATCGGCGACATCAAGCACGACTGGGCCGGAATCTGGATGCAACCTGCCATCGGCGCACTCGCCGTCCTCGGTGTGTTCCTGCTCTTATTCCGTGAACCAAGCAAAAAAGGGTAATGCACCCGTGCGGCTCGTTTCTCACGGGGTCCAGTTGATATTCGATGCGAAAAACGCTCCCGGAACTGCCGGGTTTCGATGCAATATTGGTAGAAAATTTATGCGCACTCTGCTCGTTATCATTGCCCTGCTCGTTACCATGGTGCCATTGCGGGCGTTGGAGCCGAGCGAGATTGTCATCGTGGCGAATCGGCTCGTGCCGTCGTCGCGGGAGGTGGCGGAGCATTATGCGGCGAAGCGCGGCGTGCCCAAGGGGAACATCGTCGAAATCGTGTCGTCACGCAGCGAAGACATCACGAGGGAGGAGTACGACCGGCAACTCGTTGGCACACTTCGCGAAAAACTCAGCGACCGAAAAGATGCGATCAAGTGCTTGCTGACGGTGTATGGCGTGCCTTTGCGCGTCGGTGCCAAACTCCCTTCTGCCGAGGAAAAAGAACAGCTTGCGGAACTGAAAGAAAAGCTCGCGGTCGTCAAGAAGGGCATCGCCGACTTGGAGAAGAAGCCGAACCCCGATGCGGTCGATCTGCTCGCGGCCCGTTCCGATTTGCGACGCTTTACCGAGCGCGAAATGACGCTGTCGCACCAGGAGAGTAACGCCTGCGTCGATAGTGAACTGATGCTGTTGTGGTGGACCGATTACCCGCTCGCACGCTGGGTGCCGAACCCGCTCCACTGGCAGTTTCCCGCCGAAAAACGCACGAAGTCGATGCCGCCGGTGTTGCTCGTATCGCGGCTCGATGGACCGACGCCGGAGATCGCCAAACGGCTCGTCGACGATGCGGTCGAAGTCGAAAAAACGGGCCTCAACGGCAAAGTGTACGTCGATGCCCGCGGGATGAACTTCGACCTAAAGAGCGCGACCGATATAGGGTACGGCTACGGTGGCTACGACGAATCGTTTCGCGAAATGGCGACGTTACTGAAGGCGGCCAAGTTCGATGTGACGCTCGATAACAAGGAGGAATTGTTCGCGGCGAACAGTTGCCCCGAAGCAGCGCTTTACGCCGGTTGGTATGCCTTGTCGAACTATCGCCCGTGCTGCCAGTTCGTAAAAGGGGCCGTCGCGTGGCACCTCGCGAGCGGCGAAGCGGTGACGTTGCGCGACGCGAAATCGAAGGCGTGGTGCCCGAATTTGTTGACGGCCGGCGTCGCCGCCACGCTCGGCCCCGTAGCCGAACCGTATACGATCGGCTTCCCGAAACCGTCCGAGTTCTTCGGCTTCCTTGCGACCGGGAAATACACGCTCGCCGAAGTCCACGGGCGAACGGTTTACTTCGCGAGTTGGATGACCGTACTCGTCGGCGATCCGCTATATAACCCGTACAAGACGCACCCGATGGTGAGCCTCGACGCGGTGTTGCCGAGTCCCAAAGGCGCATCGTCGTTGTTTCGATAATCGGGTAGGGCACGTATGAAACAGCTAATCATCATCGTGAAACCGTTCCGCGCGGAGGCGGTTCTCGAAGCGATTGCCGAACTCGGCGTCGATGCCTGTTCCGTACGCGAAGTCAAAGGCTACGGACGGCAAAAAAACTACCTCGACCGCTACCGTGGCAGCGAATACAGCACCGCCTATTTGCCAAAAGTCGAGATCACCGTCTGGGTGCCCGCCACGAAATACGATGAACTCACCGAGCGCGTCGCCAAGGCTGCACGTACCGGTCGTATCGGCGATGGCAAAGTGTTCGTCGTGCCGTTAGCGTGGCCGGGGCCAATTGAGTTTTAGCGACATTTCGCCCCATTTCTTCGGCCTATACTATAACGAATGTTTTTACGCAGTTTACGTCTGGAGTGACGCGATGCCGATTTGTGCTCTCGCCTCGTGGAGGATCTCGCATCCCGGTGCGGTCCATGTGAACGTGTCGGCGGCCGCGCTTGTCGAAGCCGCAGTGCGGCGCGGCGAGGGCGTGCTGACCGTTGCCGGTTCTTTTGCCGCATTTACCGGTACGCGCACCGGGCGTTCGCCGAAGGACAAGTTCATCGTCCGCGAACCGAGCGTTACGGACCAGATCGACTGGACCGCGAATCAGCCGATGGCACCGGCCACGTTTCAACGGCTGCGCGATCAGATCCGGTCGTATTTGCAAAATCGCGAACTGTTCACCTTCGAAGGCTATGCCGCCGCCGACCCGCGCCACC
>JANXNT010000694.1 GCA_025353985.1 Limnoglobus sp. | reverse complement strand
CAATTTGTGCATATCCGCACCGATACGGTCGGCCCATGCGATGATCGACGAATCGGGTGCCGCGAGCAAGCCCATGAACAGGTGTGGCGTGCGAACGCTGTCCCAGTTTGTGGAGCGCGTGTGCAGAAGGGCTTCGCGGAGAGCGTGTGCGGTGGTTCCGTCCACAACATCGGGGCGAAGGCGGCCGCTGATGAGGAAAATATCCTCCTCAAATCGATCGGACATGGCCTACCTGCGGTATGAGATATAAAAGTCGGGCGTCACTTTATCCGTGAGGGGAATTATGGTCATGACGCCTGACAGACGCAAGTGATCCTTGCTCCTTACAATCCGAATTTTCCAAACGACTGTCTGGTATCTCTGCAACGCAAAATAGTTGAACGCGGGCGCGAACGAAACGCACACCGATTGCCGTGCTACCGACACAATTAACAAAAGTGGCTTCCCAAAATCGCCACGTTTTTAACACGTAGCGATAAAAGCCGATGACTATCGTCGAGAAGTTTGCTTCATGATGATGGGGCAAGTGGCACGATATCATTCATGCCAGATGAAGGGTTTAGCTCGAGACCGACGAGGTGTCTATGACCTTCGCAAGGTTGGGTATCGTCGCGATTGCGACTTGTATCGGTGCGGATCACGCCATCGCGCAAGTTCGTGCCGCGAAATCGAACTCGCCGTCGACGGCGTCGGCCGAGCGCAACGCCGTACTCGATGCGGTCGCGGTTACGCATCGCGATGCGGTGGCGAAAATCATCTCGAAACCGACGCTTTCCGCGAAGTACACCGAGGAGCCATCGACCGTTCACGCAACGGTTTACGAATGGCTGCTCGATCACCCGGACCGCACCGCACTCGCTTGGCGACGCTTGAACGTCCCGTGCGTCGAGATCGCCGATGCGGGCAATGGTAAGTTCACCTGGATCGAAGATGGCAGCGAATTGACGTGGCAAGTCGTGGGCAAATTTAGCGGTGGCCTGATCTGGTACGCCACGGGGAAAGTAAAAGCCGCCACGCTGTTACCGCTCATCCCTGTGAAGGTGGTGGCCATCGTGCGCTTCCCGATGAAACCGACCGAAAAAGCCGGCGTTGTCACGGTCACGCCGGAGGTTTCGGTGTACTTCCACTCCGACAGCCTCGCCGCTAGTGCC
>JANXNT010000899.1 GCA_025353985.1 Limnoglobus sp. | reverse complement strand
GTCGTTTCGGGCGTTTTCTTCGCGTCGGATCGATTCCCGCAAATTGTGCAGCCGATCATCAAGGCACTACCGCTAACGGCACTAATCGATGCACTTCGTGCCATCGCAAATGAAGGGGCCGGCTTCGCAGAAGTGGCAGTCCCCGCCGCCACACTCGCGGCATGGGGAGTCGTCAGCTTCACACTCGCGATGCGTTGGTTCCGTTGGAATTGACTCGTTCAGCGGTTGACTTTGAGTCCCGGGATTGCTTTCGTCAACGCGGCCACTCCCGCTGCGGTGACTTGCTTGGCTTCGTACAGATGGATCCATTTTAGCTTCTTCAGCCCGTGCAACTTGGCCAATCCGGCTTCAGTCACGCCCGACGAACCCAGAGCAAGATCTTCGAGGTCCGCGAAACCCTTCACCACGTCCAACCCGTCGTCGGTCACTTTTGTGTTGCCCACGTTAAGCCGCGTGAGTTTGGTCATCTTCTGAAAATGGGCGATGCCAGCGTCGGTCGTTGCCGTGTTGTTCAGATTCAGCGTCGATAGCCCGGTCAAACCGCGAAGGTGGGCCAGCCCAGCGTCCGTGACGGCGGTTCCTGCCAGGTTCAACCGCTCCAACTTTAGGAATCGACCGATGCTCACCAGCCCGGTATCTGTTACCCCAGTGCGGTCCAGTTCCAGTGCGGTCAGCCCAGTCATTTTCTCAAGGTGGACCAAGCCAGCGTCGGTGACTTTGGTTGCGTCGAGGTTCAGCGACTTCATCGCTGTCATTCCGGCGAGGTGGGCAAGGCCGGCGTCCGTCACGTTCGTTTGGAACAAGATCAGCGTTTCCATCTTGGTCAGCCCCGACAGGTGGGCGAGGCCAACGTCGGTAACTGGTGCCAGATTGAGCCGGAGTTCCCGCAATGTCCGGATTTCGCCGAGATGCGTCAGCCACTCGTCGGTTGGGTTCGACTGCCCGAGGTCGATCTCTTCCAGTTTTGAAAACTGCTTCAAAAGGACGGCAGTTTGGAGCTTCATTCTGGTGACGTTGAACAACTTGATGGTGCGGAGTTCGACCAAGGGTTTCAGATGCGCGAGGCCGGAGCCGTCGAGGCGGTTCCAATCCAAACTGAGCGTACGGAGGCGAATGAGTCCTTTCAGATGGGCTAACCCCGCGTCGGTCAGCTTATCGTTGCTGCTCAGGTCGAGGCTCTCGAGTTGCGTCAATTTGCCGATAGGTACGAGGCCTGCATCGGTGAGCGTGTCTTCCCCATTACCGATGTTCGACACCGTCAGGTCTTTGAAGCCTCTTAAACCGACGAGTTTGTTTAGGCCGGCGTCGGTCACGGGGGCGGTGCCGATGATGAGGCGGCTGTACAGCCCGTCGATCGGCTTGAGGTGGTCGAGGGTCGCGTCGGTCACCTTCTTGCCGACGAGGGCGACGGTCAGTTGCTTCTCGTTGCCGCGGAGTACGTAGTAAATTGATCCGTCAAAGGCTTCGATTGCGGCAACGGCCTTTTCTATCATGGCCTGCGTTCGCACGGGGTTGGCGAGCAGGAGCGTGGAAATGACAACAGCCGTGAAATACATTGGTGCCAACCTTAAACCAGTTCCTTGATCGATCCGCCTTCGGCGACGAACTGTGGGCGACCGGTTGGGTCGGGAATCGTCGTCGTTTCGGGGTTCAAGCCGAGGCTTTGGTAGAGTGTTGCGAACACGTTTCCAAACGTCACGGGGCGATCTTTCGCAAACTCGCCGAGGCGATTCGTCGAACCGACGACCTGCCCGGTTTTGATACCGCCACCCGCAAGCACGGCGCAGCTGACTTGTGGCCAGTGATCGCGGCCCGCTTCCTTGTTAATGCGCGGCGTACGACCAAACTCGCCCCACGCAATCACCGTGACATCGTCAAGCATGTCGAGGCGTTCGAGATCCCAAACGAGTGCCGACAGACATTGATCGAGCTTGGCACCGTGATCGCGAACGAGATCGAAGTTCTTGCCGTGGCTGTCCCAACGACCGTAGCTCAACGTGATGCAGCGGGCACCGGCCTGGATGAGTCGCCGTGCCATCAGCAGATGCTCGTTCACCGTTGGCGAACCATCGTACTGGAACTTGTACGGCTTGCCGTCGCCGTAACGGTCGCGGATTTTCGGGTCTTCCTTCGTCACATCGAGTGCCTCAATCAGCTTGCTCGAGGTTAGAACGTTCAACGCGCGTTCTTGGTGGGCGTCGGCACCGATCAGCGAACCGTTGGCATCGAGTTCGCGGCGAAGGTTGTCGAACCCAGCGACCATCTTTTTGCGATCGGCCATGTGGCTGAGGTTCGCCATGTTCATTTTCATGTTGGCGATGTCCGGCCCGTTCGGCCGAAACGCACCGTACATCGAACCCAGGAAGCCGGTCTTCCCCGCATCGCTCCACGGCATATGTGCGGTCTTTTCCGCGAGGCCGATGAATGGCGGAACGGAAGGATCGACCGGCCCTTGCGAACGTGCCAAAACCGATCCGATGCTTGGCCGACCACCGAGAGTGGCCATGTCTTCGTTGCGGTAACCGGTCGTACATTGGAATGCGTCGTGGCCACCCGACGCGCCGACGATCGAGCGGATGATGGCGAATTTATCCATCATCGCGGCCATCTTCGGGAAGACATTGCTGACTTGAATGCCGGGCACTTTCGTATCGATCGGCGTCATCTCACCGCGAATTTCGACGGGGGCATCCATCTTCAGGTCGAACATATCCTGGTGTGGCGGACCACCACCGAGGAACACGTTGATGACGGCTTTGTGTTGCGAAGTCGATTGCGAACCACTCGCTTTGGCGGCGGCTTCGGCACGATACACATCCGCTAATGAGAGTGACGCGGCACCGAATGAGAGTGCGCCAACTTTGAGGAACGAACGCCGTGCTACACCATCGCAAAGACGCGACTGACCGCCGAGGAATGTGAGCATGGCGAATTCCTGTGTGGAATGCAGAGTAGGCAGTAGGCAGGATGGAGACGAAACTCCACTAATAGGAGAGTAACTCGAATTGCGGGCGGAAGCAAGAGTGTTGTTTGGGAATCTGGCCACCAGGGAGTATCAACACGGGCTTCGTTGGGTAACCGTTGCTCTTCCACCGTGTTGCAGTTTCGGCTATTCGCACACGATGTGAACCATGCGGAGGTGTGCTGTGCCGGAATTATTGCGTCGATTCAGTCGGTGGCTGGCGATCGCGGTTGCGCTATCGGTATCGGCGTGCCAGTTCGGGGATCGGCTGCGTTCGGACCTCAACGATCTCACCGATATTCCGGGCCTTACGGCAGGGACTGGCTCGCGCAGCGATTCGGTTCGCGTCTACTTTACGACGCCGGATCGCGGGCCGAACGAACCGAACGAAATTCTGGCCGCCATCGTTGAACGCATCGACCGCACGACCGAAACACTCGATGTCTGCGCATTCGAACTCGACTCGAAGGAAATCACCGATGCCCTCGTACGAGCCAACGAACGCCGAGTGAAAATACGCCTCGTGACTGAGACCGATAATCTGCACGAATCCGGCGTGCGTGCGCTCGAAGCGGTGGGCGTATCCGTCGTCGATGATGGGCGTAGCGGCGCGCTGATGCACGATAAATTCATGGTGTTCGACCGTCGCGCCGTCTGGACGGGGTCGATGAACTTCACCGAAAATTGCACGAAAAAGAACAATAATAACGCGGTGTACATCGAAGATCGCCGCCTGGCCGATAACTATTCGACGAAGTTTCGCTGGATGTTCGAGCAACACAAATTCGGCGGCCTGCCCGACCCGAACGCCAAAATCCCGAACCCGAAGATCGAACTCGCCGACGGCACTACGATACTCAACTTGTTCTCGACGCACGACCGGCCCGCACGCCGCGTCGTCGTCGAACTCGGTGAAGCCAGGCATACGATCCACTTCCTCGCGTTCAGTTTCACCGACGATTCCATTGCCAAGGAAATGCTTGCGGCCGCCGATGCCGGTGTCGAAGTCTCTGGCGTCTTCGAGACCTCGCAAGCCTCCAGCCAGTATTCCGCAATCAACGAACTTCAGGCCGCAAAACTCGACGTGCGCCGCGACGGCAACCCGCACAACATGCACCACAAAGTCATCATCATCGACGGCGAAACGGTCATCACCGGCTCGTTCAACTTCTCCAAAAACGCCAACGAAACCAACGACGAAAACCTGCTGGTCATCCGCAACCGCAACGTCGCCACACAATACGAAGCCGAGTTTCGCCGCATCATGAAGCAGGCGAAGTAGCCGGATCGAAATTGTTAGCCCGAAGCGCTAGCGAGGGAGTCGTGGCGAGTCGGCGAGACACGACGTAAAACCGTCATGTTTCGAAGACACCACGACCCGCAATCGCCGAATCTAAACGTCCCTCGCTAGCGCTTCGGGCTAACAAGATCGGAATTGACAGTTGAGCTTGACCGGCTGTGGGGTTGCGGTATTCCGGTGGCTTCGATAGTCGTTCCCTGTGCGGAGGCGGTCATGCGCTCGCAAACGGTTTTGAGCATCGTCTTCGTGATGGTTTTTGGCCTGCCGATTTACGGCCAGAGTAGCCGCAGTTTGGCTACGGTCATGGCACCCGAAGTCGTGGTGCGGGCGTCGCCGAAGGTCGATGGGGCCGACACGGGGATGCTTTTCCGCGATACGACGATCATCGTCGATCACCTCGAAGGCGACGACTGGGTGGCGATCCAGCCGCCACAAGGCTCGCTGAGCTGGGTGAACCATTTGTTCGTGGAAGTCGACAAAAACAAGCCATTTCCGCAAAACGCCGTCGTTTCGCATAGCGGCACGATCAAGCTCGCGGCGGGCAAGATCGGTATCAATAAACCGCTCGAAACGCGCAAAGCGACGATCCCCGATGGCAGTATTGTTCGAATTCTCGGTGCGGGTGTGAAGTCCGAAGACGATCAGAGTATCTGGTACCCGATTCAGCCGCCCGCCGACGATTTTCGCTATCTGCCACGGACTTCGATTCAGCTCGCTGGCCCGGCAAAAGAAGGATTCATCGTCAAATCGCCGACGCCAACGGAAGGTGCGGTTCCGTATGTCTCGACCGCGTCGGCATCGCTACCGGCGACGCCACGAACGAACGGCAAACCCGCCGGTTGGCCGAACCATCCGCTCTGGGTGCAAGCCGAGCAAGCCTCGCAGAACAACGACTACGACAAGGCCGAGCGGTTCTATTTTCAGCTAGCGAAAGAGATGAATGCCGCGAATGGCGACACCGATTTGGCGAACTTATGTTACTCGCGAATTCACACGTTACGCGAACGACGCCGTCAGCCGATCGGCAAGGAAACCGGGGCCGCATGGAATGCCTCGAAAGATCTGGTGGCTACTCCGAAAACCGATCTGCCACGGGAAAGTACGCCGCGTCGCGAGGAGCCTTCCGCACCGGTAGCCGCCGCAAAGTCCGAATGGACAGGCACTGGCTTCTTGCGAATTGCTGCATTCAAAGTGAACGGGAAAGCCGTGTACGCACTCGACGACGAACGCGGCAAAACCAAGTTCTACGCCACATCTAGCCCGAACGTTGACCTCGAAAAGTACCTGCGCAAGACGGTCGATCTGTTCGGCACCGTGACGTATCCCACCGACTTGCGAAACATCGGCTT
>JANXNT010000871.1 GCA_025353985.1 Limnoglobus sp. | reverse complement strand
AAATTCCCCACAACCGACATGGCGTCGGCAATGAAAGGGATACGACCGCAACGCGGTTTCGGCCAGAGCGGGAGACGGGAATCGAACCCGCAACATCTTGCTTGGAAGGCAAGTGCTCTACCGTTGAGCTACTCCCGCAGTTCCAATTCGGAGTGGGGAATTCGGAATGCGGATTGGCATCTCAGTCGCCATTGCAGAAATTGAGCAGTCTCCGCTTATGATTCCGAAATCCGCATTCCCAATTCCACATTTCCAAAAAAAACTGGGTAGAGAGGGATTCGAACCCCCGAACTCCGAAGAGGCCAGATTTACAGTCTGGTGCAATTGACCACTCTGCCATCTACCCGAATATCATCCCGAAAGCCAGCGGTGGGAGTTGAACCCACGACCTACGGTTTACAAAACCGTTGCTCTACCACTGAGCTACGCAGGCGCTGACGCTAACGTAGGAACATAAGGTTTATGCGTCTTGCCGAATCGATTCAAGTCGAAAATTTCGCACGCGTCTTTTTTATAGAGTCCCTGGGCCGCATCCGGGTTCGCGTCGGTTACGGCAACAGCTTCCATTTTCGCAGTTGGGCTTTCACGCCGTCAGTCCACGGGTAGGCGATTGGCCGTTCGGGCGTCATCGCTTCGACGCCGGGGGAACGTGGCAAACCGGCGACGCGGAACGTCGTTCCTTCCTTCACCAAAAGGAACAGATAATCTCCGGCAGCCAGATCTCGCGAGCCGTTCACCACCAGTGGTGTCACGCATTTGTCTACGCGCTCAATGGTGATCGTCCCCTGAATTTTATCCGAATCTAGCGAACGCAATACTTCTTTGACTTGCACTTTCGGGTCGGCGCGACCGGAGGAGTCGAGCGTCACGGTACCGACTACGACGTGCGTGGCCGCCGTCAGTTGCGCCGAGGAAACAATTTGCACCGTGCCCTTCTGCGAGACTGCGAATCCGAGCCACGCGAGCCAGCCGAAAAACAGTATCGCTGCGAGAAACAAGCGGATTCGTGCGAAACTCATCGTTCGGTCTTTCGCGAAGGATAGGCATCGGCCGTCAGCTGATAGCCTTCGGTGAGCGCGTGTGGCAAATCAAAAACATCGCGGAAATCGTTCGGGTCATCGCGATCCGACCGACTCAATTTCTCCGAATCGATCAGCAGAAACACCATGTCGCCGAAATCGCCGGTCGTGTGGATGCCCCATTGCTGGAAGACCATCGGGGCCATCATGCCGAACTGCTTGATGGCAAATTCGCAGGCCCCGCGTAGTAGCTCGCCGCCATCGACGTGCCGATCTTCGTCTCGCTCGTTGCCCTCTCGGCTTTTCAATTCTTTTCGGCCGAGGCGGTCTTGCGTGTACGTCACCGAGTCGCAGACGAACTCGTAGGCTTCGCAGGCGAAACGCGGATCGTTCCGGTACAGTTCCAAAATTTTCGGGTCCAAGTTCGCTCCTTCCCGCAGCTATCGATTGACTCCACCGTTTTACAACCGCGTCAACACTTCGCTAACGGAAACGGGCAATCGCCGTCCATCTTCGAACTCGATCAGCAGCCGTTTCGCCAAAATTTCGTGCGCCAATCCGCGGCCCTGGCCCTTCGCCGTCACGACGCGCGAACCGACGGGCGGCAGTTCTTTCTGGTGTTCCTCGTACACGTCTTGCTCGTAACGCAGGCAGCATTTTAGTCTACCGCAACGCCCCGTGATTTTATTCGGATCGAGGTTTCCACGCTGGAGTTTCGCCATCCGCATCGTTACCGCGGGCATCACCGCGAGGTGCGTGTTGCAACAAACGGGTTTGCCGCAGTCGCCGTAATCGGCGAGGATTTTCGCCTCGTCGCGCGGGCCGATCTGCCGCAGTTCGATCCGCGCATGAAACTCCCGTGCCATGCTTTTCACCAACTCGCGGAAATCGACGCGATCCTCGGCGAGGAAGTAAAAGACTGCCCGTTCGCCGCCGAAGATTCGCTCGATATCGACAATCTGCATCGCGAGTTTATGCTGTGCGATCAGCCTCTCGGCGATGTCAAAATCGTTGTCGCGTTCCCACTCGATCTCGCGGAGTTTCTTGCGATCGACATCGGTCGTCGCTCGCAGAATCTCGCCGCGAACCGGGTCTTTCAGTGCGGCCACGATCTCCGCCGTCGCAGCGCACAGGATTTCGCCAGCTTCGGTACCGCGTTCGCTGCGAACGATGACGTGATCCGCACGCCGATATTCGACGCCGACCGCGGCCGCGAATTCGCCGATCAGGCGCATCGTGCCGTGTCGCACCAGGTAACGGAGCGAAGTCGTTTCATTCATGGGTGGGGAGGCACCGCACGGAGTGTTGAGAGAGTTCGACTATCGATGTTTACAAGTGTAACTCGACAACGTCCCCGTTTTTCACAACGTGGTCGCGCCCGACGGTCTGCCCATCGAACGCGGCACTGCCCCAGACGCGGGCGGTTTTGACGCCATCTTCGAAATCGTTGTGGACGTATCCGGCGAACTCGCTGACGGTCGAACCGTGCGGGCAGGTGAACGGCGACGCCATATCGGGCGGTTTGCCGGGCTGTTTCGTGTACACCCGCATGACACCAAGCAGTTCGAAGATTGCCTTGCGTAACGCATCGAGTCCTTCGCCGGTTTCGCACGACACGACCAGAATCGGGAAGTGCGTGCCGAGCGATTCCTTGGCAATTTCGAGGCGGATATCGGCGGCTTCATCGTCGCATTTATTCGCAACGAGCAACATATTTAGCTGGTAAATCGTCGGATCGTCGTCGTTGGGACGGCCGCTGATGAGCACGCGACGCGCCTGTTTGAGCCGTTTGAGGGTCGCCACGGTGGCGGCAGGGCCGTCGTCGTCGGAGAGATCGAGGAACAACACGGCGGCATCGGCGGCCCGCGTGATATCGGTAATAAACGGCTCGTACGCATCGGCCGTAATCGGCGGCAAATCGATCAGTTGCACGCGGACATCTTCGTAATCCATCATCCCCGGAATCGGCTCGCGGGTCGTAAACGGGTACGGCGCAACCGTTGGCGTCGCCTTCGTCAACTTCGACAATAACCGCGATTTTCCCGCGTTCGGCGGCCCCAAAAACACCACCTGCCCCGCCCCTTGCGGCGTAATTTTGAATGTCCCCGGCGCAGCCTTCTTCGGCCCGTTCTTCTCTTGTTCGACTTGGTCCGTCAGCTCGCTGATCTTCGTTTTCAGCAGCGCCTGAACCTTCTCGCTCGCCTTGTGCTTCGGCAGAATCACCCACATCTCCCGCAGCGCGGCGAGCTTTTCTTCGGGCGTGCGGCCCTTCTGATAACGCGCTTCGGCATCGTGGTAATGCGGCGGGAGATTGACGGCCATGAGTATTCTCGATGTCGGAGTAAGGGCACGTCAATTGTTTTACGAGCAATCCACCTTCACCAACAACTATCCACTACAAACTAACTACGACTGATCTTAAAACGAAAGTAGTTGGCAGTTATCAGTGGATTGTTGTGAGTCAAGAATATGCATTTTCCGTCAGGTCGACGCTCTCGAGTTGTGAGCACCACGGTGCGGTTTGCAGTTCGCGAATCGCTTCGGAGTCAAGCGAGTTTTTACGCAAATCGAGGTGCCGCAATCGCGTGAGATATGGCGACGTCACGAGATGCCGCACGCCCTCGGCTTTGATATGGTTACCCCAAAGGTTCAGGCTTTCGATGCGGTTGAGGTGTGGGCAATTCGCGAGTTCGCCCATGAACGGCGCGATCGCCACGAGGCGGAGTTCGCGTAACGGCGTGAATCGCAGCAGTTCCGCGCCGCGACTGATGAAGCAGCGCCCCGCTAGCGACATGGCTTCGGCGAAGCCATTGCGGAAGATCAGGTCGCGCGCTTCCCACGCCGCGAATGGCAACGATGCACACGCGGGAACGATGGCGTGCGTATCGCCTTGCAATTGCTGCCGAATGAACGCGCCGCGTTCGCCGCCGATGAGGTCGGCATACGCACGTCTCGGTTCCGCCGCGTCGATGTTTTCGAGTATCGCATCGAGCAGTTCGCGTTCTTTTCCCTTCGCTTGTGGCAATGGCGAAGCGGACAGGTTTTGCACGTCGCGAAGTCGTGGAGCGCGGTACGAAGGTGCCCTCGCCATCCGGTTGAGATCGCGTTCGGAGGCGATCCCCGGCAGCCGACGTGCGAACGGGTTGGCGTTGGGTGGCGGTGGCATGTATCTTGACGGAAACTAACGCTTCGCCACCGTTCCCGTCAATCGGACATTCACCCATGACCGCACTGTTCGACCAGATTCAGGAAGCCGCCGCCTACATTCGCACGAAGTGGCAAAGCACGCCGCTGGTGGGCATCATCCTCGGAACAGGCCTCGGCAAACTCGTCGAAGACATTGATGCGGACGTGACGTTGCCATACCAGGACATCCCGCACTTCCCGCATTCGACGGCCCCTTCGCACAAAGGGCAACTCGTGTGCGGAACGCTCGCCGGCAAGCCCGTGATGGCGATGGAAGGCCGTTTCCATTTCTACGAAGGCTACCGGCTGCAACAGATTACCTTCCCCGTGCGCGTGATGAAAGCGCTCGGGTGCGAAGTGCTGATCGCGTCGAACGCCTGTGGCGGCATGAACCCGCAATACGAGAAGGGCGATTTAATGTTGATCGAAGATCACATCAACCTGATCGGCGATAATCCGCTGATCGGCCCGAACGACGACCGCCTCGGCGAACGCTTCCCCGACATGTGCAATGCCTACGACCGCGACTTACTCAAACTCGCACGCCGCGTCGCACTCGAAGAGAAAATTCCTTGCCAGCAAGGTGTCTACGTCGCCGTGTCGGGGCCGAACCTCGAGACGAAAGCCGAGTATCGCTTCTTGCGGACGATCGGTGCGGACGTCGTCGGCATGTCCACGGTGCCCGAAGTGATCGTCGGCGTGCATTCGAAAATGCGCTGCATGGGTATTTCCGTCGTCACCGATATGTGCCTCGCAGACGCCCTGCAACCGGTGAGCCTGCCGGAGATCATTCACGTCGCCAACGAGGCGGAGAAGAAGCTACGGGTGCTCGTGCGGAAGGTCGTTGCGGGACTTAACTGATGGCTCTTTCCATTGCCAGCCGATGATAGCAGCGATCAGCGGCACGCAACCGACGAGTGCGAA
>JANXNT010000838.1 GCA_025353985.1 Limnoglobus sp. | reverse complement strand
GTCGTCGATGCGGTTGAGGAACTCGGGGCGGAACGTTTTGCGGAGTTCGTCGAGTACCGCTTGCTTCATGCGGTCGTAAATTTCGCCGATGTGCGTGCCTTTGAACTGCAAGATTTTCTGGCTGCCAACGTTTGACGTCATGATGATGATCGTGTTTTTGAAATTGACCGTCCGTCCCTGACTGTCGGTGAGGCGGCCATCGTCGAGGACTTGCAACAGAACGTTGAAAACGTCGGGGTGGGCCTTCTCGATTTCATCGAAAAGGATCACGCAGTACGGTCGCCGGCGGACCGCTTCGGTGAGTTGCCCGCCTTCATCGTGGCCGATATATCCGGGCGGCGCGCCGAGTAATCGCGACACCGTGTGGCGTTCCTGATACTCGCTCATGTCGATGCGAATCATGGCGCGATCGTTGTCGAAAAGGAACGCTGCAAGGGCACGGGCGAGTTCGGTTTTGCCGACGCCGGTGGGGCCGAGGAAAATGAAACTACCGATGGGGCGGTTCGGATCGTTCAATCCGGAACGCGCGCGAATGACCGCTTCGCTGATCGCGGTGACGGCTTCTTCTTGCCCCACGACACGGCGATGCAATTCGTCTTCGAGGTGCAAGAGTTTCTCGGTTTCGCCTTCCATTAGTTTCGTCACGGGAACGCCGGTCCAACGGCTGACGACGGCGGCGATGTCGGCTTCGCCGACTTCTTCCTTGATGAGGCGGTTCGTCGATTTCTGCTGGGAAAGCCGTTCTTCTTCGAGCTTGAGTTGCTTTTCGAGGTCGGGAAGAGTGCCGAACTTCAGCTCGGCCGCCTTGCTGTAATCGGACTCGCGTTCGTAGCGTTCGAGTAACACTTTGGATGTCTCGATCTGCGTGCGCAACGACTTCAAACCCTCGACCGCTTTCTTCTCGCTCTGCCATTGCGCGGAGAATGCATCGGATTGCGTCTTAAGGTTCGCGAGTTCCTTTTCGAGTTTCGCGAGCCGATCCTGCGAGCCGGTGTCGTTCTCTTTCTTGAGCGCTTCGCGTTCGATTTCGAGTTGGCGAACGCGGCGGGAAATCTCATCCAGTTCGGTGGGTAACGAGTCGATCTCGGTGCGAATCTTGGCGGCGGCTTCGTCCATCAGGT
>JANXNT010000833.1 GCA_025353985.1 Limnoglobus sp. | reverse complement strand
GAAATGTGTCGAGAACTAAATCTGCCTGAATCTGAATGGAGTGCTTTTCTCAATAACAAATCATTGGTTATCCGTGGTAAGACTGTGGCCATTGGGAATAGCGAAATCCGAAGCCTTCGAGTCTGTCTCATCGCTTGCTATTCAGAAATCGGCCATTCCCCCACAGAAGTATTAGCTGTGACGGGGATTTCGAGTGAAATCTATGCTTCCTTGAATGATCGAGTGTCCAAACTAACGTAGTTGAAGACTGGCGAATCGTGGAGCTATGCGTACGATCATCGCGGTCAGATGACGCAGGCAACGAGTGACACCGGGGTGTCGGTGACGTACAAGTTCGATGCCTTCGGCAACCGCATCGAGCGCGATGCGACGGTCGGCGGCGTGTCGTCGGTGGAGAAATTCGTCGTCGATGGCTGGGACACGACGAAGCCACTCGCCGTCGGCACTGAGAATTTCGATACGATTCTCGATCTGAATGGATCGGGCAGCGTCACGAATCGGCGGCTGTTCGGCAGCGGTTTCGACGATGTGGTCGGTCGTCAGGATACATCGGGGAGCGTGAAGTGGTATGCAACGGACCGGCTGGGGTCGGTGCGACAGGTCTTCGACAACGCGGGCAATGTGAGCGGCACGACCGACTACGACGCCTTCGGCGGCTTCCTTGGCGGCGTGTCCGTGGATCGCTACGCCTTCACCGGCCGCGAAACGGATGCGCCGCTCGGGCTGCAATACAGCCGCGGGCGCATGTACGACTCCGCGACGGGCCGCTGGATGGGCGAAGATCCGATCCGCACAGCCGCCGGCCTGTGGCCGTGTCGTACATGCGCCCGCGGCTGTATTGCAGTCCGAGCGCTGCATCCGTTTCGCGGCCGGTGAAGGCGTAGCGATCCACGGAGACGCCGCCGAGGAAGCCGCCGAAGGCGTCGTAGTCGGTCGTGCCGCTCACGTTGCCTGCGTTGTCAAAGACCTGTCGCACCGATCCCAGTCGATCCGTGGCGTACCACTTCACGCCACCCGATGCGTCCTGGCGACCGACCACATCGTCGAAGCCGCTACCGAACATCCGCCGATTCGTGACGGTCCCCGCACCATCGAGATCGAGAATCGTGTCGAAGTTCTCGGTGCCGACGGCTCCTGGTTTCGTCGTGTCCCAGCCGTCGACGACGATTTTCTCCACCGATGACACGCCACTGACAGTTGCATCCCGCTGAATCCGGTTGCCGAAGGCGTCGTACTTGTACGCCACCGACACACCCGTGTCACTCGTCGCCTGCGTCATCTGCCCGCGATGATCGTACGCATAACTCCACGATTCGCCGGTCTTCGATTTGCCGACCTGATTGCCGTCGAGATCGTAACTGTACGTCCACGTGCCATCGCTCGTCACGCGATTTGCGTGGCCGCTTTGTTCCTGCTATTTATCATTGTACGGCAGCTATCAATCATAAGCCTGTCAATTACCGACACATCATAGTTTTCTGCGGAATTTAAGCATTCGATTGCAAGTGCGATCAATTCCATTTCGTAGTACAGATTTCCCAAGTTAAACCAAGTACGTGCTGAAGGTTTAAGTTCAATTGCTTTTATATAACACGTTTTAGCTTCGTCGAGATTTTGTACTTCTGCTAAAGCACGCCCAAGTGATGACCAATATGCTTCATAGGTCGGCTCAAGCAAAATTGCAGCGCGAAGTGCTTCTATAGCCAAATAATACTCGCCAACTGCAAGTCGACAAACACCAAGACAAAAATGCGCAGATGAATTATGCGGTTCTTTTGTAGCAGAAACAACCGCATGAGTCACTGCTTGAGATTTTTCCCCTATTGCAAGATAGACCATACTCAGCTCTTGATGAGGATAAGACCAATCGGGTACTAGTGTTGCAGCCACAAGATAATCTTCAATCGCAGAGGCTGTATCATCCAAGCAATTGGCATAAAGATTAGCACGCGAAAGGTAGTACTCAGCATTCGCTGGCGAAAGTATAATTGCCACAGAGTAGTTCGATAGCGATTGCCGATACTCGCCAATCTTTTGTTGAATATGTCCGCGTCTGAAATACAACCTCGGATCTTGAGTCTGAGGAATAGCAGAAGCGAGGATATCGATTGCTTGTTGTAGAAATCCTTCGTGTTCAAGTTTCTTGCATTCTGCTAAAATTTCTTCAATGCTGTTCATTTCAGTTATCCCTATTGCGGCGCGCATCGTTGAATTTCTGTAACCGTTCACGGGGTAGGCGATTTGTAACGCCAAGTTAGACATTGTCATCCAATTGCGGCCTGAGTCACCCAGACGTTTTGGCCATTTGTGTCGCTTGGAAGCAAGTCGCCGGTGAATTTACAGGTAACAATGGCTGCTTTCGGTGAACCCGTGAACGGTTACCTATTCGGGTTCGGCATCGAATACTAAAATCGATGGTTTCTCGATCGGAGATTCTTTGACCAAGTCTTTGAACCTTCGATTGACATCGACGACCGAATGCACGGTGTTGAAAAGGACTTCCGATAGAAATACCTTTAAGCCGTTCGACATGTTTTCATCGCCATGCGAGATGTCCGCGATCTGATGCAGAAGTTTGCGGATCGCAAAAACGTGTAGCTTCACTTGCTGTGCGATATTAATATCTTTTTTACGCGTTCCGAAGGCCACTTCGAGGCCGAGTATATTCGCGTATTGTTGGAACTCGCCAATCGTCATCTGCGAATCTTTACCATTTTCCAGCTTGGAAATGCGCCCCTGGCTACAGTTCATTCGGTCGGCGATGTCCTTCTGGAACAGGCGCCGTTCATGATCCGCTGCGGCATCGACGCGTTCGAACCGGCCGACGGTTCCAGCGCGGATCAATGGCATCGCGCCGCGCACC
>JANXNT010000813.1 GCA_025353985.1 Limnoglobus sp. | reverse complement strand
AATGGTTCCGCCGCCCCCAGCGTCAGGTCGAAGTCTCGTTGTGCCTTCGGCAAATCGAACTCTCGAAAACTCATTGCATTCCTCCGGCCGAGTATCCTGACCCCGTTAAGTTAGCACTTCAAGTTACCACGCCAATCGGCCGATACCTTATTGCCCGCATAACCGGCACAGTTTCCGGTAATGGTCCATCGCGCGAGACGTTTCGCTCAAGATTGGAACATGCGTGAGTCAGGAGTTGTGGCGATGAAGTGGCTGCAAATCCTTCTGGGACTGTTGCTCGCATTCGATTCGGTGTCGTACGCGGAAGATGCGGCACCGCTGTTACCGGTTGCGCTTTCTCTGCCATCGGAAACGCCCGCGAAAGCGAGTACGGCTGCGCCGTTCTTTGGCTGGGACGATGGCTTCTTTCTTCGCTCCGCAGACAAGCAATTCAGCTTGCGGATTACGGGGCAACTCCAAGCCGATTACCGTTGGTACGTCAACCCGCGCGACGAACGCGACATCGATGGCTTCCTGATTCGGCGGGCGCGATTCGGCCTCGAAGCGACGATGTTCAAGTATTACGAGTTCCGGTTTCTACCCGAATTCGGCTCGGGCACGACGCGGCTCGTCGATGGCTACATGAACGTCCATTACATCGATTCGTTTCAAGTGACGGCCGGGAAATTCAAGCAGCCGTTCAGCTACGAGCAACTCATTCAGGATCGCAATACGCCGACGATGGAGCGGTCGATCATCGATCAGTTGGTGCCGGCCCGCGATGTCGGCGTGATGGCACACGGGCAGAATCTTTTCCAGAAACGGCTCGATTACGGTCTAGCCGTGTCGAACGGCACGCGCGATGGCGATGCGGACACGAACAACTCGAAGGATGTCAACGCACGTGTGGCGGTGCGGCCGTTTGCCACACGCGATGGCAGCTTGTTTCAGCGGTTGCAGTTCGGCATCGCCGCCGGGTACGGCAACCAGCGCGAGCCGGTGAACCCAACAAGTTTGCGAACCCCTGACGGCGTCACGTTCTTGCAGTTCAACAGCGGCGTGCTGGCCGACGGCGGACGATTTCGCGTTAGCCCGGAGGTGGCATATTTCACGGGAAGTTTCGGCATGTCCGCACAATATTTCTACATGTCCCAAAGACTGCGCACCGCGACCGGCACATCGCAAACGATCCCGTTCGATGGCTTTTACGCGCAATCGACGTACTTGCTTACGGGCGAAGAACGTACGAGTTACACCCAACAAATTGCCCCGCGTCGACCGTTCGACCCACTTACCGGCAGTGGCTACGGCGCGTGGGAACTCGTGAGCCGCGTGTCCCGAATTCAGGCGGGCGAACGTATCTTCGCCAGCCGCCTCGCAGACCCGACAACGGTCAGCAACGGCGCGACGGAAATGACACTTGGCTACAACTGGTACTTGAACAAATGGACGCGAATCCAGTTCAACTGGGAGCACGTCTGGTTCGACCGCAAAGTGAAACTCGGCAACGGTCCCGACGGTCTGCTGAAGAGCCAAGACACACTGCTGACGCGGCTCCAATTCGTGTTTTAATCGCGACGCATTCATAAGATGAACGCACAACTGGCACCCCGCGTCCCTCGACGTAGGGTGTTCAATCGTTTAAGCAGGAGCGAGTCACGCATGGAAGAGTTTTTCGCGCAGGTTTGGCAGATCATTGTGACGCTCGCCGACCCGCGGAATCTGCGAAACCCCGATACCTTCAAGGCGGCGCTGAACCAGCCGGGCGTGTTCTGGGCGGCGTTCTTTGCGGTGAACGCGATCGTCTTCACGGAAACCGGTTTGCTCATCGGCTTCCTGTTACCCGGCGACTCGCTGCTCGTTGTTCTCGGCGTCGTGGCCTACCTCAGCGGTTGGAATTTGCCCCTGCTTATGGGCAGCCTGTGCGTCGCGGCGATCCTCGGCGATACCGTCGGATATTGGATCGGCTCGAAGGCGGGGCCTGCGATTTTCCATCGGCCATCGAGCCGCTTCTTCAAGCAGGAATATCTCAACCGTGCGCGTGCGTTCTACGAAAAACACGGCGGCAAAACGATCATCATCGCGCGCTTCGTGCCGATCGTGCGGACCTTCGTCCCGGTCGTTGCGGGTGCCGCGAAAATGCCGTATCGCTCGTTTCTGTTTTACAACGTCATCGGCGGGATTGGCTGGATCGTCAGCATGTTGTCGTTCGGTTATTTCGTGATCCCCGTTGCCGACCCGCTCTTCCAACGCCTCCTCGGCGACCCCACGTTCACGTGGGCAAAGAACATCGACAAACTCGCGATGCTCGTCGTGTTCGTTTCCGTCGCACCAATCGTCTGGAAAGCGTGGAAAGAGTGGCGGAAACCGACACCACTCGCGACGACGATTCCCAACAAAATTTGATGGAGCAATCATGCCTTCGAAGACTCTGACGTTGCACCTTCGCGAACAACTGGCGGAGCTGAAGGCAAACGGTTTGTACAAAGCCGAACGGCAGATCGAGTCGCCACAATCGGCGGTGATTACGGTCAATGGCCGCGAAGTCATCAACTTTTGCGCGAACAATTATCTCGGCTTGTCGAATCACCCGGAGGTCGTGCGCGCCGCCCACGATGGCCTTGATGCTTGGGGTTACGGCACGTCGTCGGTTCGCTTCATTTGCGGTACGCAGAGCATTCACAAACAATGCGAGAAGCAGATCGCCGAGTTCTTCCGCAAGCCCGATGCGATCCTTTACATCTCCTGTTTCGATGCCAACGGCGGGCTGTTCGAACCGCTTCTCACCGAGCAAGACGCGATTCTTTCGGACGAACTCAATCACGCCAGCATCATCGACGGCGTTCGGTTGTGTAAGGCGAAACGGCTACGCTACAAGCACAACGACATGGCCGACCTGAAGGCGAAACTCGAAGAAGCGAAGGGCTGTCGCTTCAAGATGATCTTCACCGATAGCGTATTCAGCATGGATGGCGACCTCGCGAAGTTGCCCGAAATTTGCGATCTCGCCGATGAATACGATGCCATCGTCGGCATCGACGATTGCCACGGTACGGGGCACCTCGGCGCGACGGGTCGCGGTGCGGCCGAAGAACTTAGCGTGCTCGACCGCATCGACATCATCACGGGTACGCTCGGCAAAACGCTCGGCGGCGCGAGCGGCGGCTTCACGGTCGCGAGTGCCGAAATCGTCGATTGGTTGAAGAATCGCAGCCGCACGTACTTGTTTTCGAATGCCGTGCCGCCCGCGTTATGTGCGGCCGGCATGAAGGCGCTAGAACTGGTGGACACGAGCGCGGAACTGCGGGAGCGATCCCGTGCGAATGCAAAACGATTGCGTGTAGGGCTGGAATCGAAAGGCTTTACGCTCAAACCCGGGCCGACGCCGATCATCCCCGTGATGTTCGGCGATGCCGCAATCGCCTCGAAAATGGCCGAGGAACTCCTGTCGCTCGGCATCTACGTGATCGCCTTTAGCTTCCCCGTGGTGCCACAAGGTCAGGCCCGAATCCGAATGCAAGTCTCCGCCGCACACACGCCCGAACAAATCGATCTCGCCATCGCCGCTTTCGAGACGGCAGGCCAGAAACTGGGTGTTGGTGGCGTCTTGTCAAGTGCGCGAGGAGCGGTAAGTTAGAGAAATTGACCCTGGCAGACGTGGAGGAATTGGCGCGATGGCACGCAAGAAGGCTGGACCGACTCGAATGGACCGTCGCCGTGAGGCGGAGGCAGTGGAAGCCAAAGAGGGCGAAAAGGAAGTCGTTGCCGACGACGATGAAGACGAAGATGAGGATGAAGACGAGGATGAAGATGCGGAGGCCGATGGCGACGCAGACGCCGAAGCCGAGCCGGAAGCGGCCGACGCCGAA
The DNA here is from genome assembly GCA_025353985.1 of Limnoglobus sp. Lineage (GTDB taxonomy): Bacteria > Planctomycetota > Planctomycetia > Gemmatales > Gemmataceae > Limnoglobus. Next base: position 3,764 of record JANXNT010000813.1, on the reverse strand, counting down.
GCGGACGACGAAGACGAAAAGCCAAAGAAGAAACCCAAGGTCAAAGCCGTTCGCAAGAAGAAAGAACCTTCTGCGGCCAAGCCCAAGGTCAAGCGCACCCGCGCCGTCAAGGAAGTCAAAATGAAGGCCGTGTGGGTGGTCTTCGACAACAGCAGCAAGCGCCTCGACACCTTCGCCTACAACCAAAAGCCCGAGGCCGAGGAGTTCCTCGCCAAGAAGCAAGAAGAGAAAAAAGGCACCTGCTTCATGCAACTCGTCAAAGAGCAAATGGATTCGTAATCGTAGAGCACGCTGCTCGCGTGCGGAAAAATTGCACGATACCAACGACCGCTGGCCGCAGTCGTTGGGAACCGATTTTCATAACCTCCTGAACGAATTACGCACGACATTCCAGCAAAAGTCAGTCGCTCTCACTCGAACGGGTACAGTGGCTTGCGGCGGTGCTGGTGGTTGAGCGTGACCATGTCGGCGGTGGTGGCACCAGGCGTGTTGACGCGGATGAGGTGCTTGCTGATCGTCGCGTAGGCGGCGGTCGGTGCGTGTACTCCCTTTGCAACGATGGCGTGGAACTGTTCCGGGATCACGCCGAACGCGGTCAGTTGACGCAGGCTGAACGGGGCCGTCCGGCGCGTGGTCAGCATCACGGTCAGCCCGCCATCGGTAACGACGACGGCGGTGCGACCTTGATCGAACGAGCGTATGCCGCCATGCCGCACTTCAGTTTCCTCGAACTTTCCATCGTGTAGCGAAATCACTTCGACGATGGCTTCAATCGGTTCGCCGTGTAGCCGATCGCATTTGCCGCCCATGCGTAGCGTCACGCGATGCCCCACGCCGAGCGATTCCGCATGGTGTACCGATTCCGGATCTTGCAGAATCACCATGCTTTTCACGCCCGTTTCGATCAGTGCGTGGGCCAGAATCGTGCTATCGCCGGGGGAACCGCCACCGACATTATCGCCCATGTCGAGCAAGCAAATCGGGCCATCGTGGGTTCTCACAAACGCCATCGCGTCGGCCACGCTTCGCATTTTGCCCGCGAAATCGTCGCGGCGTTGCCACCATTCCGCAGCGAGCTCGTCGGCGAGTTTTTGCGCCAATACCGGGTCGTTATCGGTCACGACGACAACCGACGAACCCATCTGCGGCACGTCGGAATAGGGGAAACAATACAGCAAGCTGTTCGATAGTACGCCCGGCAACGCCAACTGCGCGGCTTGCTTGTCCTGAAGCGGTTTCCAGTGCGGTTCCGCGCTCGCCTGGCGTTCGATATTCGCGGCGAGTGGCGGGAATGCGGCGGCCATCGTGGGGCGGATTTCGCCGCGTACGGTGCGTGCCATCAGCGCGGCGGCTTCGAGGCCGCGTTCCTTTTGGTCGAGGTGCGGATTGGTGCGATAGCCGACGATCGCATCGCAGGCGGCCACCATGCGAGCGGACAAGTTCGCGTGCAAATCGAGCGTCGCAATCATCGGCGTCTGGCCAATTCGTTCGCGTAACAACGTCAGCCAATCGCCGTCGAAGTCCGGATGATTCGCCGACACCGTCGCCCCGTGCGGCGCAACGAGATAGCCATCGAGCGGGGCGTGTTCCGCCACGGCATCGAGTAGGCGTTCGAACAAAATGTCGGCGGTTTCGGCGGAAATCGTGCCGTACGGCAACGCCCGCGCCATGAAGATCGGCACCGCCTCGATACCCGCCAACTGCAACCCCGCGAAGAATCCGCCGACTTCGTGCAACGAGTCCGCCATCTTTTCGCGAACGCTCGGCCCGCGTAACAACAGATCGTTTTCGAAATCGATGAGCGTCGTTTGCTCGGCAATGAATGTGTTCGATTCGTGCATTAACCCAATGATTCCGATGCGGTGGCTCACGATGTTTTTCTCTAGTTCCAGTGATGAGACTGGCTAACACGATACCCGAAAACGCGGCTTCCCACATCCGAATACTCCGACTTCCGCGACCCGAATTCTGTTGACACCGCGACCATGTGACGCCGAAAATGCACACCACTCATACACGGAGAGTATTCATGGGATTGTTCAACTGGCTTTTCGGTAGTGCGGGCGGCGACGGATCCTCTGTGGAACAAGCCATAGTCGTCAGCAGTGTCAGCAAAGAGTACGCGTGGGTGAGGCGACACTGCCCCGGCTTTCAGTCGCAGATGCAGGCATTACAGGTTATCGAAGGCAAGCCGTACGACATCCTCACACTGCGTAACGCCGCAGGCGAGCAGCGTACGGTCTACTTCGACATCTCGCAGTTCTTCGGCAAGGAATAGGGATCGCGATGTGCGTCGCGTTAACCCAACGTTCTAGTTTTGATGTTGCGATTTTCTCATGTAGGGGCACCCTTGTGGTTGCAGGTTCCTGTGCCAGGAGTTGGGAGCGAGTCCAAGGCACCCACAAGGGGTGCCCTTTTCATCAAATTTCCACGACATTCGTGTTCCCGTTTCTGTTACGGCAACACAGCCCATTTTCGCGAAATACTGCAAGTCGGTCATGTTTTGTCTTTATCCCGCAGGGATTGTAGCCATTGGCCCCAGGTCGCGTTTCGCGCACCTGGGGTAAGAGCGATGGCAATCGACCCCAGCGGGCCAACGGGGCGTGGTAAAATTTGCTGTGTTCCTTGGGTGCGCGGAAACCGCGACCCAAGGCTAATCGCTGAAATCCCGTTGGGATAAAACCAAAATCGAGATGACACGAAAACACCGTCAACCGCAACTTCACATCACTTGGGTGCGTCGCGTTAGCTACGGCCGAACACATCCAGCAGATACTCTCTGCACGACCGATAGAGTGGTTGTACCAGTGGCATGACGGACGCACGCTGCGGACATTGTTCTGGGTTCCGATTCACAAGTTTCTCGTGATCGATCCAGACGATTGGGGAAACACCATCCGCATCGATAGTCGCGCGATCAAAACACATTGGCCCCCAGCCATCGCCCCACTGCGCAAATGGGACATAATCCGCGTCGATCAGTGACCGCCATGCCAACATGAGATCTCGCAACGGCTTCAATGGCTTTTCCGAGGGCGTATCTGTCATCAATATCTGTTGGTCGTATTGTCGGCTCTTGACTTGATCGAACCGATGAAAACGAGCCAGCAAATACGCGCGGAACAACGGCGGGAACGTCACTGCGAATTCCTTCTCGACCGCTGTTACGTCAGCTTGGAGGAGTGTCGACGGCAAAACCCGCCATGCCACATACCCCTCATCATCGACCTCGCCGACTTGCATTTCCGGTGGGATACCGAAGTCTTCATCGGCTTCCATCGCAACGCCCATTCGATACGCATCGACGGCATAGGCATCGATGAGGTGGCCGACAAATGCGATATCCTCTGCAACGCTCATTCGCATTCTCCAAGGGCGTTACCAAAGCGAAGCGACGTGATACGCACCTTTGGAATGATTGACTTTCCTGCCAGCCCGCTGCGCGAGCAAGGGGAACCCGCAAGCCACTTCACGCAGTCAATCTACCGTGGAAGTCCAACCCCTTGCTCGCGCAGCGGGCTGGCAGGAACGACTTTGTGACAGTGTAACGGATCCGGGTTCGAAATCTGACAAAAATTCCGTCGCCCACACGATTTCCCGAAGTCAATAAGTTCTAGACGATTTGACGTAAGTCGGAATTGAGCGACGCGCACGGACGTACTCAAAAGTGCGCCGAAATGACACAGAAGTGCGCGCAAATGACACAGAAAAGGCGCGCACGGTCGATTTTAGGTCGCATAATGACCCAAAAAAGGCGCTACCTG
>JANXNT010000780.1 GCA_025353985.1 Limnoglobus sp. | reverse complement strand
GGGAGCGTACCCCAATTATGATGGCACTCATACTGGTACGCACCTTCGCCGACGATCGGGTGCGCGGGGTCGACACGCTTCTCCGCACCGAGAATGATAGGCCCCGTCGCCGTGGTGGCCGCGATGGCAACGGCGGAGGTTTTGACAAACTGGCGACGATTCATGGTGGCACCTGTTGCAGGAGAGCCGTTACTTCACGGCGGGTGGTTTGAGCTTCGTCAAGAAGTCCAGCACGGCTTCGGCGGGTTTGCCGCCCATTCGGGCGTGCATGAGCAGCGGGATGCCATGCGGGCCTTTCGCGTCGATGAGTGCCGGGTGCGATGCGAGCAGCGATTTGACGACATCGAGGTGGCCGAGCATCGTTGCGGCGAACACGTCGATGCGTGCGCCTTTGGAAATCAGATACTCGGCAATCTCGCGGTTGCCGAGGTGACTCGCGCCGCCGAGGCCGGTTTCCCAGTCGCCACCGCCCCAGTCGATGGTCGCGTTCAGCAGTGCCGGTTCTTTCTCCAACAGCTTTTTCACCATGTCGAATTCGGAGTGCGCGAAGATCACGAAGTCTTGCACCAGCAGCCGATTCAGTTGCGGTTTCTTCCACGCGGGCAGGAACTTCGGCGCGGGATAATCGCGAACGAACGGAGCCTCGGTCGGCTCGGTGGGCTTCGGCTTTTCGTCGGCAGACATCGCAACTCCCGTTGTTCCCGTTACGGCCGCAGCGATGGCAACCCGGTGAAATTCGCGGCGACTTCGCATGATTTTACCCCATAATATCGCGGATGACGTGCCCATCGGGAACGAGCATCTGCGGGCGACCGGTTCGGTCGGTTAGCGTCGTGTTTAGGTCGTAACCCAACAGATGATAGACCGTCGCCAACACGTCTTTCGGGGAAATCGGCGAATCGACGACGGTGCCACCGATGCTGTCCGTCTTGCCGACGGTTTTGCCACGTGCCACGCCACCACCCGCGAAGAATGCCGAGTACGCCTGCGACCAGTGATCGCGCCCGCCGCCTTTCGCGCTCGAAATCTTCGGCGTACGCCCGTGTTCGCTGAGCACGATCACCAGCGTATCGTCGAGCATTCCGCGATTGTGCAAATCCTGAATCAGCCCGGCGTAGCCTTTGTCGAAGCCCGGCATCAGCTCGTTCTTCATACGCGGGTAATGTTCCCAGTGCGTGTCCCAACCCGAACCGGCGAGGCCGAATTCGTCCCAAAACACCGTGGCGAACCGCGAACCGGCTTCGACGAGTCGCCGTGCGGCGAGGCACGATTGGCCGAATAGCGTGTGGCCGTACGAATCGCGGATTGCGGGGGATTCTTTGCGAACATCCAGCGCCTGGCGGACTTTCTGGTTCCCGATCATCGAATACGCGGTGTCGCGGAACGGGTCGGGTGCGTTGAAGCGGTCGCGGGCACGCTGCGAATCGTCGAACTGTTCGAGTAGTGTTTTGCGGCCGTTCAGGCGATCGACGGTAATGTCGGCGGGAAGTTGCGTCGCATCGCCGAGTGTGAAGTGCGCATCGGTCGCGATGCCCACGTATGGCTCGTCGAACATAATCGTGTCTTCGCGCAACGTCTTAGCAATCTGGCGGTTCGCCTTGCCGTTGAACTGCGTGAAGTGCGGGTTGTGCCCGTTGCCGAGGAACGCCGCATACGGCCCGGCACGATGGACTTCGCCCGTACGCTGACTGCTGAACGGCCAGGGTAGCGCGATGTTATCCGGCACTTGTTTGCGCGGCTTGTTGCCGCGTTTTTGTTCTTCGAGATACGACACGACCGAGCCGATGAACGGCCAGTGTTTCGGATCGTGCGGGCTGAGTTCCATCTGCGTGTCAATGTCGATGACCGACGATGTGGCATACGCGACGCCGTGGATCGGGTGCTTGTGCGTCAGCGAACGCACGACGGTGACTTTGTCCATCACCTTGGCCACGTTCGGCAGCAGTTCGCACACCGCGAGGCCGGGTACCGACGACGATATGGAGCCGAGTTCGCCGCGAATCTCAACAGGGGCGTTCGGCTTCTGGTCGGCAAGTTCGATCTGGCTCGGCGAGCCGTACAGGAACAGCAAAATGCACGATTTCGCTTTGCCGAACGTCGCATCTTTCGATGGCGCACGGTTCTGTTCGGCACGTAGCTGATCGGCCAGCGACAACCCGAACAAACTGAGGCCACCGGCGCACAACATGTCGCGGCGGGTGTAGCCATTGCAGAGGCGTTTCGGCGAGCCAAGAACCCGGAGCATAACTGCTCTCCGGAAAGTATGCGGGGAAACAAAACGACCAACGGCAGGAGTACCTCAAAGTATCATGCCGTAACGAGGCGTTCGCTGCAATGGAAAAATCGTTGCGAATCAAAAATCTTTCCCATCGCTGGCCCACTCACGAAATCGTCACACAACACTCCCAAAGTTACCCGCCGCCCCTGTCGTGTGACAGGGGCCTCCGTTCGTATCGTTCGTAGGTCAATAACCCGCTTCTGGTTGGATTCAACGTGGGAAAGTATTCGATATTA
>JANXNT010000776.1 GCA_025353985.1 Limnoglobus sp. | reverse complement strand
GTCATCGCCGCCGCCAGCACGAGGAAGATCGCGAATGCCGGTTTACGCCCCAACATGCCCGTGACGCAACTGAAGGCGAAGATACCGAGGAACGCACCGATATTTTGCACTAACGACGTGATGCCACGCCACCAGCCGAGTTCGCCTTTCAAGCCATCGCCCGTAAAGCCTTCGGCCTCCAGTGTCGAGAGGAGCGCCAGTCCGGTTAAGTCGGTGGCGAAGAAGCCGATGCCCCAGAGGCCGATTACGCCCGCCCCCGTCAACAGCAAGCCGAAGATCGCGCGTTTGCTCCACGGTGGCGTGCTCAGCATCGCGGTGAGCGTGCCGAAGAATGCGGACCACGGCGCGGGTTTCAGCCCCTTCTCTTCGGCGGCCCGCATCGCGAGCCATTTGTCCGGTTCGCGCAAAGTGAATTGCACGATCGCGAGCAAGATCCCCGGCAAGATGCCGATGAGGAACATCACGCGCCACGGTTTCAGCCAGCCGTCTTGCGGGAACATGCCGTCTTTTTGCAGCGAGCCGAGGTACATCGATATGAGCGCGGCACTGCAATTCCCGATCACGCTCGAGGCTTGGAACATCCCGAGAATGTAGGGCCTCGAATTCTCCGGGACTGTCTCCGCGAGCAACACGACCGCCGCCGCGAACGCGCCGCCGACCCCCAGGCCCGTGAGTAAGCGGTAGGCCATGAAGTCCCATTCGTTCGTCGAAAATGCGCTCAGCCCCGTGAAAAGTGCGTAAAGCCCGATGGTGATCGTGAGCGTTTTGACGCGGCCGAGTCGGTCGCCGAGGATGCCGAAGCCGATGCCGCCAATCGCCCAGCCGATCATGAACACCGCTGTCGCATAACCACCGAGTTCGGCGACTTTCGGGCTATTCGCAGGCTCGCCGACGAGCGTACTGAGTGCCGGTTGGCGGGCGAGCACGAAGAGTTGTTGGTCGAGACAATCGAGATCCCACGCCATACAGCAAACGACGAATACGAACCACTGGTAGCGGTTAAGATCTTTGAGGCTAGCCCAGCCGGTGCGGGGTACGGTTGGCTCGGACATGCAGCATCTCGTCGAAGGCGGGGTTGCGGAAGGTACCCCAAGGTATACCCGTTCGCCGCACGAGATGCCAGAGTTTATACGCCGATTCGCGATCCACGCCAGCGGCGGCGTACGGCGTAGCCAGCGGCGAGGATACTGCTCGACAGCAACAACATCGCGCCCGGTTCGGGCACGGGCGTGAACACCACGATGTTATTCCCGGCGCTGTTCAGCACGAAGGCATGGTTGACAATCGAGAAGGTGCCGACGTTGTAATGGATCTCGAACGTTTGCCCGTTCGAGGCGAGGAACTGCGATCCTTCGGCTAGTCCGTTGAACGCACCCGTACCCGAGTTGGCGGTCGCGTTGCCGGTGTTGTTGACGATCACGTACGCGGAATCGAGTCCTGGGACATACCCGCCGGTGATGTTCAGCGTCAGGCCGACGTTGCTGCCGATGTTGTACGTCGAGGCCGTTCCGGCCAGCGTGACTTGGTCGTATTCGGTGCCCGCAGTCGCGCCGCCGAGTTCGACGACGAAGCTGCTATTGCTGCCAAAAGTGAGGTTGGCGCCGAGTGTCAGGTTCCCCGCAGCTGTGCCCGGTGACAGCGTTCCGTTGACGATGACATCGCGATTGATCGTGCCCGAACCACCGAGTGTCGCCCCGCTATTCACGGTGACGGCGGCGGTCGCGCTACTCAAAGTGCCATTCACGAGCAGCGTGCCGTTCGAGACGGTGGTGGTGCCGTTGTAACTGCCTGTCGAAGCGAGCACAACAGTACCCGCGCCGAGTTTGTCGACACTCGCGATGCCCGTGTAACCGCTGGCGAGCGACAGGTTGCCGTTGAAGTTGACGGTACCCCCCGAGGCCGCCGTCAGTTGCACGGTTTTGGCGTTGGTCGTCGCGTTGGTGCCGATGGAAATCGCGTTATTGAAGTTGCTAACATCCGCTGAGTTTCCGCCGAAAGTGGCGATACCCGTGTTGCCAGTGCGGACGTTGAACGAGCGACCGATGTTGACAGCAGCATCGGTCAGGACGGCCGCGTTCGCGGTGCCCGACGTGTTGCCAACCGCAACCGTCAGCGTGTTGTTGCCGAGCGAACCAACTGCGCCGTTCGCTGCCGTCGCACCCAGTAGCAACGTGCCCGACTGAATTTCCGTGTTGCCGTTATAGTCGCTACCCGTGCCCGATAACCGCACGATAAAATTCGCCCCGCCATTAATGATGACGCGGTTCAATGCCGCACCGCTTACGGGCAAGTTGTTGAGAATATTGCCGCTGATGTCGATGCGGCCCGTCCCGGCCAACGTCAGGTCGCGTGTTGTTCCGACAGTGGCATCGGCCGTGGCGCGGATGCCGATATTGTTCGTGAAAATCAGCTTCGCGCCGCTGGTGGTGTTGCTGGTAATCGAGCGATTCGCGCTCGAAGTATTCGTCAACGTGCCGCTGAAGGTCAGATCGTTCGTGCCATCGACACTGAAGTTGACGCCGTAAATCGCGTTATTCGTAATCGTCCGTGCCGAGCCGATAGCCGACAGTGTGAACGATGCTGTGCTGCCGCCGAAAGTAAGATTCCCCGCACCGAGTGCGTTTGCGGTGTTGATCTCGAGCCGGGCCGTACCGGCACCGCCTGTGCCTGCGCCGATGGTCACGCCGTTCGTGGCGCTCAGGGTGTTCGTGCCACTCAGGCGGATCGTCGCGCCGAGTTCCGGGCGTAAATTGAGCGAGTTTGTCGCGGTACTACTGCTGATCCCGCCCTGAAAGTCGATCGTCGCCCCTGCCGATGCGAACCAGAAGTTCGAAGCCAGCAGTTGCAAGTTTGCACCGATAACCGTCGTACCCGCACCCGTCACCTGCAATGCCGAGGTTGAGTTGGTGGTACCCGTGTTCGCCAGCGATAACGTGCCCGTTCCGCCGAGGCTCCAGTCGGCCCCCGTGTTGTCCATTTGCAGGCGATTGATGGCGTAGCTGTTCGCGTTGAGCGTTGGCTGATTGAGGATCGTCGCCTGGTTGCCAAAAATGGCAACGTGCCCCACAACTGCACCCGTCAGATTCGGTGGGCCGACCGGACTCCACGCGGTGATGGTGCCCCAATCGGAAGTGTTGTCAAGCCACGTAAAGTTGACCTGCGCGTTCGCATCGGACACCGAAACACCCAACGCAACGATTGCGAGAAGTCGAACGAGCAAGCTACGCATGCGACGAATTCCTGTCGAAGCCACACCCGTATCGGTGCAGTTAAAAAAACGGTCAATTGTCATTTATAGTCAAACCGATACCTCACTGACAATCGTTTCATCAAGCCAACGCCAGAATTTTGCACGAACTTCCGCGAACTGCCACAGGCGATGGAAAATTACGATCTTGCGAGAATCGCTATGATGTTGTTTTGGATTCTCACCCACGGAGGTACGCCCCATGTCGATGGAATCGCCGATCCGGATTGGCTTTCTCGGTGCGGGGCAGATGGCAACGGCGCTTGCGAAAGGCTGGGCGACGGCGGGGTTGCTCGATTTGACGCATAGCTTGGCGAGTGACCCGTACCCGGCGGCGCGCGAGAAATTTCAGGCGACGACGGGTATTCGTGCCACGAACTCGAACGCCGAGGTGATTGCCGCGGCCGATGTCCTCGTGCTCGCGGTGAAGCCGCAGATGATGAACGCGGTGTTGCCCGAAGCGGCGGCTACGATCTCGGCGAAACAGCTTGTGGTGTCGATTGCGGCGGGCATAACACTAAAACAACTGGCGGAACTACTGGGCAGCGACACGCGGTTGGTTCGCGTGATGCCGAACACGCCGTGCCTCGTCGGCGCGAGCGCGACGGGTTACAGCGTCGGCCCGAAAGCGACGGCCGCTGATGGCGTACTCGTCGGCAAGCTGTTTCGCGCGGTGGGCAATGCCTTCGCGGTTCCGGAGAGTTTGCTCGATGCCGTCACGGGCCTCAGCGGGAGCGGCCCGGCGTACGTTTACGTGATGATCGAAGCGCTCGCCGACGGTGGCGTGCGCGTCGGGTTGCCGCGTGACATCGCGTTGTCACTCGCCGCGCAAACGGTGTTCGGTGCGGCAAAAATGGTCCTCGAAACAGGCAGCCACCCCGCCGCGCTGAAGGACGCCGTGGCCAGCCCCGGCGGCACGACGATCGCTGGATTGCATGCGCTCGAACGCGCCGGGTTTCGCGCGGGACTGATGGACGCCGTCGAAGCCGCCGCGAAGCGAGCCGCGGAATTGGGGCAGAAATAACGAACGGAACCCGCACGGGATCGACCATGCAAAACGAACTCGTTCTGATCTTCGACTTCGGCTCGCAATTCGGGCAACTGATCGCGCGGCGCGTGCGGGAGTTGAACGTCTTTTGCCAAGTCGTGCGGCACGATATTACTGCCGAGCGCGTCAAGGAACTGAACCCGAAAGGGATCATTTTCTCCGGCGGCCCCGCCAGCGTTTACGAACCGAACGCGCCGAAATGCGACCCGAGAATCTTCGACCTGAACATCCCCGTGCTCGGCATTTGCTACGGGATGCAACTCGCTTGCCACACGCTCGGTGGGCACGTGGCACCGGCGGCGGCACGCGAGTTTGGCCGCGCGACGCTGAACGTGAATAACGCGAACGACATTTTTCGCGGCTACCCCGCCGAGTCCACTGTCTGGATGAGCCACGGCGATCAAGTTCACACGATGACGGGCGATTTCGTGCCGTTGGCCTCGACGGACACCTGCCCCTTGGCCGCGGTGAAGCACGTAACGCGGCCGGTGTACGGCTTGCAGTTTCACCCGGAGGTCAGCCACACACCGCACGGCGGGCAGATTCTGGCGAACTTCCTGCGCGATGTCTGCGGTTGTCAGGGCCTCTGGAAAATGACGACGTTCATCGATCGCACGGTGACGGAGATTCGCGAACGCGTCGGCAACAAACGCGTCATCTGCGGGCTGTCCGGCGGGGTCGATTCGGCGGTGTGTGCGGCGATTTTAGTCAAGGCGATCGGCAAGCAACTCGCGTGCATTTACGTCGATAACGGACTGATGCGCGAAGGTGAAACCGAGATGGTTCGCCACACGTTTCGCGACTGGTTCAAGGCCGATCTGCACGTCGTTGATGCGGGCGAGGAATTCCTGAGGGCGCTGAAGGGCGTTACCGATCCGCAAGAGAAACGCAAGATTATTGGCCGCGTGTTTATCGACGTGTTCAAACGCGAAGCGCTGGCGATTCCCGATGCGCACTTCCTAGCGCAAGGCACACTGTACCCCGACGTCATCGAGAGCGGCGGCTCGGTCGATGGCCCGGCGGCGACGATCAAATTGCACCACAACGTCGGCGGATTGCCGAAGGAACTCGGCTTCGAGTTGGTCGAGCCACTCCGCGATTTATTCAAAGACGAAGTGCGGCGCATGGGCATCGAACTCGGCTTGCCCGAAGACCTCGTCTGGCGTCACCCGTTCCCCGGTCCGGGCCTTGCGGTGCGCTGCCTCGGCGAGATTACGCCGGAGAAACTGACCGCGATTCGGCTCGCCGACACGATCTTCCTCGAAGAGCTTTATAAGAGTGGCTGGTACCGCAAAACATCGCAGGCGTTCGCAGTGTTGCTGCCGGTGCAGTCGGTTGGCGTGATGGGCGACGGGCGGACCTACGAGAACACGATCGCGCTGCGTTGCGTGCAAACCGACGACTTCATGACGGCGGATTGGTCGCACCTGCCGCACGAATTGCTGGCCCGCGTCTCGACCGCGATCATCAACCGCGTCAAGGGCATCAACCGCGTCGTTTACGACATCAGCAGCAAAC
>JANXNT010000765.1 GCA_025353985.1 Limnoglobus sp. | reverse complement strand
ACCAGCAACGTGCCTTCGTGAAGTGCTACAATGTCGCAGAGGTACACGCGATGAATCTGCCGATTCGATTCCCGAAAGCACGTTGCTGGTATAACCAGCTTCATCAAGCACGTCAGATAAGGCTGACGCAAAATTGTGGTTCTACTTACCCTTTACGTTGGCTTTGGAAGCCTTTTACCATTTTCAAAATGACGCTGCGTGGGGCGAAGCGTACGGCGAATATGAGTAAGCGGTTGCGGAAGCCGGGCACGACGAGGCGCTTTCCTGCCATGAGGGCATGGAATGCGGCATCGGCGACGGGGCCGACGGCCATCACGTTCGGCCCGCTAAATAACGATGTCCCGTTCATATCGGCCACGTCGCCGAATTCGGTTTTCGTCGGTCCCGGACAGAGGCATGTCACTGTCACACCGGTGTCGCGGAGTTCTTCGTACAAGGCTTCGGAGAACGAAAGCACGTAGGCTTTCGTGGCGTAATAGACCGCCATCAGTGGCCCCGGTTGGAACGCCGCCGTGCTGGCCACGTTCAGGATTTTCCCACGGCGATTCTTCACCATCGCGGGCAAGAACAAGCCCGTGAGTTCGGTCAGTGCCGCGACGTTGAGTTGGATCATCGAGATCATGCGTGCAAGGTCTGCGTTTGCGAATTCGCCGAGCGCACCGAAGCCCGCGTTGTTGATGAGGATTTCGACGCTCAACCCTTTCGCCATCACATCGTCGAACAGCTTTCGGGGGGCGGTGGCATCGCCGAGATCGACTGACATCACGTGAACTTTGGCACCGTGTGCCTCAGTTAAACGTGCCGCCAGCGCGTTCAGTTCGTCGGTCCGGCGTGCGACCAAAATCATGTCGCAGCCGTTCTTCGCCAGCCGCTCCGCGAGTTCTTTACCGATGCCTGCGGAGGCCCCCGTCACGAGGGCGAGGGGACGGGGTGACAGAGCCATGTCAGTTCACTTTCGTAACGTGATGTTCGCCGGGCGAGCCGGTGATGAGCCGTGCCGCGCGGTTGCGCGTGACGAAGTTCCAGAACCATTGGAACACGACGAGCATGCGGTTTTCGAAGCGGGCGAGATACAAGATGTGGATGAACAACCACGCGAGCCAGGCGATGAATCCACTGAGCAGAAAGCCTTTGGTTTCGGCGACGGCGCGGGAGCGGCCGATGGTCGCCATGCTACCTTTGTCCCAGTATTTGAAGGGCGCAGCCGGTGCCGTGCCGCGAATTCGCCGATCGATGACATCGGCGGCGTAGCGGCCTTGTTGCATGGCAACGGGAGCGACGCCGGGCAGGAATTTTCCATCGGCGGACTTCATCGCGGCCATATCGCCGAGGACGAAAACGTCCGGATGGCCCGGCACCGAGCAATCGCCACTGACGGTGACGCGGCCACCGCGATCGATTTCCACGCCCGCGCCAATCGCCTCCGCGAGCTTTTTACCGAGTGGCGACGCTTTCACACCCGCCGCCCAAATCACCGTTTCGGCGTCGATCCGGCGAACCTCTTTGCTGCCGTCAACGGTCACAACCACGTGATCGTTCGCGATGTTCGTCACGTGGCAATCGAACAGAATTTCTACGTGCAATCCCGTCAGTGCGGCGGCGGCGCGACGCGACGATTTTTCGTGGAACGTCGGCAAAATTCGCTGTTGCCCTTCGACGAGAATCACGCGGCACGATGCGGGATCGATCGCGCGGAAGTCGCGTCGCATCGTCATTCGTGCGAGTTCGGAGATTGCCCCCGCCATCTCGACGCCCGTCGGGCCACCGCCCACGACGACGAATGTCAACAACCGCGCACGAACGACCGGGTCGACTTCGCGTTCGGCGCGTTCGAATGCCGTCAGAACGTTGCGACGAATTTCGGTCGCATCTTCGATCGTTTTCAAACCCGGCGCGAGCGGCTCCCACGCTTCGTCTTTACCGAAATAATGGTGTGTGGAACCGGCCGCGAGAACGAGCGTATCGAACGGCTGCTTCACGCCATCGGTGAAGGTAATTTCCTTTTTCGCGAAGTCGAACGACTCGACTTCGACGAGTAAAACCCGCGCATTTGCCTGATATTTCAGGATCGTTCGCAGTGGGGAGGCAATATTCGCGGGCGAGAGTGCGCCGGTCGCGACTTGATACAGCAGCGGTTGGAACAAGTGGAAATTGCGCCGGTCGACGAGCGTGACATCGACCGGCGACTTCCGGAGAGCTTGCGCACAATAGAGGCCGGCAAAGCCGCCGCCAATGATGACAACGCGGTGTCGGTTCGCGGGTGCCGTTTCGTTCGCCATGTCGAATCGTCTCCTAAGTCGCGTGTGAAAAGGCGTCGTTATCGTTGTACGAATGCGCCGTTCGGGCGATGGCGTTCGCGTGCTGCGGAGAGATACAGCACGAGAATCGCGGGGGAATAATACACGAACCAGTGTAGTGGGATCGAGGAAGCCGAATCGAAATGCCCGGCGATGATCGGGCCAATCGCGGTGATAAAGTTCAGCGCGACATACACCACGGCGAGGATGCGAATCCGCATGGAGACGGGGACGGAAGTCAGCCAGACGGCGGCTTGCACGATCGGCACGAGTAAGACGACGAGATCAAAAACCCACGCGCCGTAGGCCGCCGCAATCGTCGAAGCCAGAATCGCCCGAGGCATTTCGATCCGCCAATCCCAATGATTTCGCCGAACGTACCAGTACACGATCGTGAACAGCGACACGAAAATCGTCGGCAAAAACTGGAGCGAGAATCGGTCTGGGGCAATCGCGCGGCGCAAGAAATCGGCGAGCACCGGCGAATACCAATCCTTCGGCGACGTGTGCGAATGGCTGGATGTTTCCCACCCCGCACTGCGATAATGCTCGTAAACGTGCGGATTACACAGCCACGCGGCGAACGCGGCCAACCCTATCATAGCGGCACCAGACAGCAGTACAATGCGGGCGCGACGCGACACGAAGCCATCGAGTACCAGCAGCAAAC
>JANXNT010000732.1 GCA_025353985.1 Limnoglobus sp. | reverse complement strand
GCGCAGCGGCTCGACGATGGCCGCATCGCGCTCGGTTTCGGCTTCCCACATCGCAACGAGCACCGCGCCGATCGTGCTCGGTACCGGCACGATGCCGCTCTCCGGTTTCGCCGAACGCGATAGCGAAAGCAGACGCTGATCGAGCAAATCACAGCCGACGATTCCCGGCTCGCGTTTGAGTTCGACACCCGCTTTCAGAGCGCAATCGAACGACGCGAAACCGAGAACCGCGAGGCAGACGCCGCCGGGTAATGGCACGGTTCGCAACGTGGATTCCGTGGTGATGCCGAACGTGCCTTCGGAGCCGACGAACAACTTCGCCAGGTTCGCGCCATCGGCTTCGACGACATCATCGAGAACATAGCCGCAACGGTTGAACGCGGTATGCGGCCGCGTGATCGAAATGATGTCGCGATTTTCGCCGAGCAGCGTCGTGCATTCGTTGCGAATCGCCGTCGTGCGCGGGCCACATTCGGAGAGCGTTTCGGCGGTGCCATCATCCCAGACGATGCGTAAATCGCGGACGTAGTCGCGGGTGTAACCGTGGCGAAATGCGGTGCCGCCGCTAGCGTTCGTCGCGATCATACCGCCGAGTGTGCAACTCGCGCCGTTCGCCGGATTCGGTGCGAATCGCCGCCCGTGCTTCGCCAGTTCGATCGCAAGTTCGGAGTACGTCACGCCCGGTTCGACGCGGACGAAATCGGGGCCAATTTCCAAAATGCGGCGGAAACTCACACTGAGATCGACGATCAAACCGGGGCCGAGCGATTCCCCCGCAAGGCCCGTACCCGCACCGCGTGCGGTGATGGGAATGCCATGTTCGTAAGCGTATTTCACGACGGTGCAAAGGTCGGCTTCGTCGGCGGGAATCACGACGGCGAGCGGCTGGATTTGAAACGGGCTGGCATCGGTGGAGTAGAGCGTGCGCGTGAGATCGTCGCCGCAGAAACGCCCGCGAACGAGCGCCCGCAGATCGTCGACCAGTTGAACCGCGAGTCGTTCCGCAGGCACGGTCCCCTCGATCAGCCGCGGTGGCCGAACACCAGGCTCATCAGTTCGGAGCGCGTCATCGGGTTGGTTTTCACGAGGCCGCGCACGGCACTCGTAATCGTCATTGCTTCGGGTTTGCGTACGCCGCGAATCGTCATGCACGAATGGCTTGCCTCGATAATCACCCCGACGCCACGCGGCTGCACTTCGTTCATAATCAGGTCGGCAATATCCTCGGTCATGCGTTCCTGAACCTGCGGCCGTTTCGCGATCACTTCGACCACCCGCGCCAACTTACTCAGGCCGACGACTTGGCCATCGGGTAGGTAGCCGATGTGCGCCTTCCCGGTGAACGGCAGCAAGTGGTGTTCGCAGCACGACGCGAATTGAATGTCCTTCACGAGCACCATCTCGTCGTGCTTTTGCGTAAACAACTTTTGCAGGTGGATCGCCGGGTTCGTGTGCAGCCCGCTAAAAATCTCGGCATACATCCGGGCGACGCGGGCCGGCGTTTCGATCAACCCCTCGCGGTCGGGATCCTCGCCAACCGCGATGAGAATTTCCCGCACCGCATTCTGAATGCGCGCCAGATCGACCGGCTGATACGCCCCCGCCTGAACGGTCGCCAATTCGGCTAACGTCGGTTCGTGCGGTGCGTGGGAAACGGGCAAAACAGTAGGCACGATAGCGCAAGCCGTGAGGTTACGGAAGCAGTGTGCGGCTATTGTAGGCAAAGGGGAAGTACCGTCGTGGGGACGAGCGCGACTTGCCTGAAGCGACCACCTTTTCGGTGATGTGGTCTCACAGCTGGCAGGTTTCGGTTAAGCGATGTCCCAACGTATCTGACAACCGAGTTCCTGAAAATACTCTTCGAGTGCGACCCGCGACTCCACCCAATCATCGATCACCGGTGACACCTTTTCCAACCTGGGCCAGCAATCTCATGCCGAACCGACTGCGAGATTCGTTGTTCTGGAAGCATTCGCTGATTTCCGCTTCATATTGATCGCAGCCGATAGAGAATCGAGCAGCCCTTTGACCGCTGGCGATTGCATTCGTTTCGAGAGTTGTTCGAGAAATTCTGCTTGATTCGCTGCGATCGGCCGCCACTCAGTGGATTTCGGCCACGATGTTCCGATCTCGCCTAGCACTCTTTCAGATATGGTCTCAGTCTGAAACATAGATTTAGTGGTAATGACGTCTTTCGTAACTCTTAGACCATCCCACTCCAACACGACGGGATAAAGATCACTTCTCTGGATCACCGTAAAGATTCGCCGAGACTCATTGAGTTCCGGTGCAAAAACGTCCAATCGGTGTGCAGTCAATCCATCGCCGACCACGGTCGTTACCCTACCGATGATTGCTCCGCCCGTTTGATTCGCCAATAACTCGGCTTGCTCCTCCAGAATGGATAGCGGGCTTCTCGCATCCAATTGGATGTCACTCGGCCATAAACTCGTTGCGGTGGAAGCCATTGCCGTTTCTCTCAAGATTTATGACTCGTC
>JANXNT010000703.1 GCA_025353985.1 Limnoglobus sp. | reverse complement strand
CGACGACCCAGACGAGTTTATCCGCTATCTCCGGGATCGCGCCAATGACATTATTGTCGTGTCGCTCGATCACGATCTTTACGATAGGGCCGATCAGAGTACGACCTTAACGGGAATGCTTGTTGTGGATCACTTGATGGGACTCCAGCCGACATTCCCGGTATTACTTCACACGAGCAACAATCGTGATGGCGAACGCATGCAATCTCGCCTCGTGAACCGAGATTGGTACGTCGATTGGGTCACCCCCTTCGACGGTACTAGCTGGGTGGCCACGGCTTGGTATTATGCCCTAAAGAAAGCGATCCGCAAAGGGGCACGTTACGGCGCTCCTTACGCGACCGATGCTGCCGATTAATAATTGGGTTCCGGTGTGGGGTTGTGTTTGTCGGGCCGACCAAGTGACGTGAAAATGCTCGAATTGCAAAAAACACAATTTCAAAACCCGCAAGCGTGAGAAATCATACTGTCGATTCGCGAAAGTTGCTGGGGCGTTTTCAGACGACCCGGTGAAGCGCAGGGCCTAAGTTTCATCATTCTGCGAAATCCTTTTTCAACCGGCGTTGCGTCAGCCGTTAAGACGCTTGTTATGGCAGTCCGTGTTGAGGTGGCTGAGGGTGAATCACTCTCGGCGGCAATGCGTCGGTTTCGCAATTACGTCGTTGCCGCAAACATCAAGTACGAGATTTACTGGCACTCGAAGTTCACCAAGAAGTGCGAGGAACGCCGTCGGCGGTCAGGCAACGCGAAGCGGCGTGCTCAAGGAGGGCCGTCGATGTACCAGATTCTGCGACGGAGAGAGATCGAGAGCCGGTTTGCCTGAGATTTCAGTGCGCCACAACCGAGCGCGGAACAATACGATGGCGTTGCGTCATAGGCCTTGGCCACAAGTGTGCCGAGGCCGAACTGCGTAAGGCTTTGGATTACTACGAAGTCAAGCGACAAAATAAGCACCGGTTCGGCGGCAGTAAGCGGAGAGGGCGATATGCAATCGATTGCTGTATACGAGGAGCGACTTTCCGAGCGGCGTCATCGTTTCGAACTGTTCCCCGATGCCATAGATGTTAGCGGCTCGACGCCGTATACAAAGATAGATGCCACGATTCCACTCTCTCAACTCTGCCCGTCTGTTATGCGAGTCTGGGTTTACTCGCTTTGGTTCTACGTAGGGTTCTGGGTCGTCGTGGCCGGTGCCTGCCTCCTTATGGTGATCGCCACCGTCGTCGAGGTCCAACGCTCCACAGACGTTCCCACGAAGGCAATGGGGCTGGCAGGCGTGATCGTTTCGGCTGGGGTGGTCGTGGCCGTGTGGAACCGGCGCAAGATCGAGTATGCCCAATTCCTGTCGGACGCGGGGGTGCCGCTCCTGGGCATCGCCAAGACGGGCAGAGGCGGCGGCGGGTTCGACCCGTTCGTTGCGCTGTTGCTCGGTCA
>JANXNT010000644.1 GCA_025353985.1 Limnoglobus sp. | reverse complement strand
GGCGACGGTCTCGAGTTCGATGTCGGTCGGGTCGCGGTCGAGTTCGCGAAAGTGTTGCTGAATCGTCCGCATTTCATCGAGCGACAATGCGAGTTGACCATCCTTGCTAATTTGCAACAGTGCGGCATCATCGAGGTTACGGAGTGGCACGATGGTGATTTTGAAATCGTAGCGTTTGCCGCGCGTGAAGTGCTCGGGTTGCAGCGTGCCGGTGATGATTCTTTCGATGGCATCGTTCGCCAACACGCGGCGAAACAGCGTTTCGCGGTCACTGGCCACGAGTTCGCGCGTACTGAAGTAACGTCGGAACGTGTGAATTTGCGTAAGGGGAATGCCGATGTCGCGTGATGCCGCCAGCACGCTCTCGGAGACGGGGTCCATGACGCCGGGCTTCAGGAGCACCGTGTACGAATGCGCGTCGGCAATCGTTCCGACCGGCGAAACGGTGACGGTTTCGACGAGCGAATCGACGAGCAACTGGCGCGCGAGCATCGCCGCCTCCGCATCGTCGAACTCGCCTTCGAACAGGAACCCGCGTGCGGCGGCGGAAATCAAATCGCTGCCCCGTTTCCCGTGGGTTAAGAGATCGAATTCCTCGCACACGCGGTCGCGTTCGGCATCGCGGCCCACCGGTCGAATTTCAGCTTCCCACAGCATCGCGCACCCGTTTCCCTTCGTTGAGCCAATGAATCAAACCCGCCCCATCGTCGGCGGAAAGTAGCTTGCGGAACGTATCGAACTGCTCCGCGAAGCGGTCGCACGCGGCCAGCACTTCTTCGCGATTCGTGCGAAAGATCGGCTCCCAAATCGTCGGTTCGGCGGCCGCAATTCGCGTCGTGTCTTTGAACCCACCTGCCGCAATCGCCAGATGCACCGGATCGACGGCACCCGCGAGCGCCGCTGCCACCGCGTGCGGTAAATGGCTGATATACGCCACGGCACGGTCGTGTTCTTCGGGCGACATTTCGACGACGCGACTGCCGAGCGCTTCCCAAAACTGCGCGATGCGTCGAACCGAAGCCGGATCGCTGTTCTTATGCGGCGTAACGATACAAACACGATTCTGGAACAAGTCGGCTCGCGCGAAGGCAGCCCCTTTTTTCTCCGAACCCGCCATCGGGTGACTCCCGACGAAACTGGTGGTTTCGCAGAGGTTC
>JANXNT010000621.1 GCA_025353985.1 Limnoglobus sp. | reverse complement strand
CTTGTCACGTACACCCACGGGTTAATCGGGCCAGCCATCGGCGCGATTGTCAACCTCGTCGGCGTGGTGGGGTGGTGGTGTCCGCTGGTGTTGCGGCGCGAGTTTGGCACGCCGTTGCGGCCGTTGTTTTCGGCGGTCGTGTTGCCGGTGTTGCTCGCGTTGCCGTTCGGTGGATTGCTCGTGTTCGTGCAAGACTCCTGGCCGATTGCCGAGATGCCGTGGCCGCGGGCCGTGAAGTTCGTGGCGCTCGCGGGGTGCATGGGTGGCGCGGCGGTCGTCTATCTCATCGTCGGTTGGCGATGCCTGTTCGCGCCGGAAACCCGTGCGAGTTTGTCCGCACGCATCTTCCCCAAACGCATCGTGAAATGACTGCCCGAAAGCCGATTGTTTCAGATTCCGTTGACACCAGGAGAACCGACGTTATAGTCCGCAACCGAGCCAGTGAGTGATTCGCACCATAGAGGGTTTGCTCCCATGACTGACCCGATGGCGATGCGGTCGAAATTGTCGTTAGAAGGTCTGGAAACGCGAGATATTCCTTCAGCGGGCCAGTGGCTCGTCGAGCCGTTTCAGCGCGGCCCGTCGAATGGGTTGCCGCAGGGTTGGGGTCAGTGGAGCAACGATGGCTCGCACGGATTTCAGGTCGAATCGACCGCTCCCGGATTGGGCGACACGGGCCGATTGACCACGAGCGGTCTGAGCGGGACGGCATCGCGGGCGTGGGTTTCGACGCAGTACGATGCCGACGTCGAGACTTCGGCGGCCGTCTTTCTCAATAGCTCTTCCGCCATTCAATTACTCATTCGCGGGCAGAACCTCAACGGCAACACACCGAGTTATTACGCCGCTTCCGTCGTGCGCGGTGGCGACTTGCAACTCGTTAAAGTCGTCAACGGGAAGACCACGATTCTCGGCACGGTCGCTTCGAAAGAATGGATCAGCAATCGCTGGGTACAAGTCACAATCCGCGCCGATGGCGATGCGATTCAAGTGCAATTGTCGCGTGGAGATACGAACCAAACGCTCGGGCCGGACGGCAAGTGGTCGCGCCGCACGGTAGCTGCGATCAGCGTTCACGATGGCGCACTGAAACAAGCGGGGCAGGTCGGTTTTGCACGCGGTGCCCGCACGGCGGACGATGTCTCGGTCGATAGCCTACGGGTCGGCCCTGCAAACCCGCCAACGCGAACGACACTGTACGAAGACCGTTTCGCGGGCGGCCCCGCCACGGGCTTACCGCAAGGCTGGGGAATCTGGACCGCCACGCCGGGGCAAATCACCACGCGCACGGTCGCCGACGAGACACTACGAATCGATGGGCCGAGTACCGGGGCCACGCGCGGCTGGCTGAACCGCGTCATTCCCGGCGATGTGCAAGTGACATCGTCGATCTACGTCGATAGCCTGATCCCGGCTGGGTTGATCGCTCGCGGCGTGAACTTACACACCGCCACGCCGACGTATTACGGCGTCTCGGTGAAGCGCGGCTTGCAGGTCGATCTCGTGCGCGTTCTCGATGGCCGCGAGACCGTCATCGGCTCGATCCGCTCCCGCGATTACGTCAGCGGGCTATGGCTGCAAACGTCCCTGATCGTGAAGGGCAACGAACTGCGCGTGCAGATTTTCCGCTCGGATACGGGCCAATATCTGCATTCGGATGGTTCGTGGGGCCTGTCGCCGGAGTGGGCGATTACGCGAAAAGACACCGCCATCGCTTCGGGCGAACGGGTGGGACTTTCGCGCGGAACGGGTGCGTCGGGCGAACTCGTGTTCGACAACTTCCTCGTGACGGCGTCGCCGAATCGGCTGATTTCCGCCGAGACGATTCCGACGCAACAAGACAAACCGAACACGCCGACGGTACCGACGCCCGAAGACAATACGCCACCCGCGACGGGCGGCGGTACGCCGACCAGCCCACCGACCGTACCGCCGACACCGACCCCCACACCCGCTACGAATCCGGCGTTACCGAACGTACCCCGGCACTACTCGCACATCCGCATCGCCCAATTGGCGTACAGCGGCACGCCGTTCGGCGAGTTCGAGAAAAGCCTGTTGCGGAACAGCGTCGATCTCGTCATCCCGAATCAGGCATACCTCGATACGATCCAATCGGTCGCGCCGAACACGCCGCAGTTCGTTTACACGAACCTCACGAACATTTACCTCGGGTTGTACACCGATTGGCTCCGGTATGCCGAGCGAAACAACCTGAACAAGGAAGACGCGTTTTACCACGTCAGCAAGGCGTCTTCGTTCATCGGCCTCAGCGCGTCGGCGATTCCCGTCGATCAATTCTGGGCGGTCTTTAGCGGTACGGCGAACGGCGATTGGACGAACATCACGAGTGCCGCACGCAACAGCGACACGACGTTTTCTGTCGGTGGAAAAGTCAACGAATCGGTCGCGTTCGGCTATCCGGAGAAGTTTCGCGAACTGAATTTGAACCTGCAATCGGCGGCATCGGGCGGCTGGGCGGGCCAATACGAGTACGTGAAATCGATCGACAGCCAGGGCCGACCGACGAGTTGGGGCCGCCTCAACACGCTGACGAACACCACGAATAATTTCCGCAACGATGGCCGCGTCACGTTCGATCCGCCCGCCGACTGGGTCGCCTCGAGCGTGGATGGCGGTGCGCGATACTTCTACATGCGTGCCCGCACGACGACGGCAGGTACGGCCCCGCAACTCCAAACGGCGAGCGGAAACGACTACACGAATTTCCGCGGGGCGCAACTCGGCGGCACGACACCGGCCTTCGACGCTGCTGCCGATAAAGACCGCGATGGCTACCTGAACGACCGCGAATACGCCACCCGCCGTGCCGGTTCCGATGCGCGGTTCATGTACCAAAGCCGCTTGTTCTACCCGACGTACGGGCCGATGCGATTCGCCGCGAATGTCTCAAGCACCGCGTATCAGGCATGGGCGGCCGACTATCACTTGCGCTATTTGCAAACCCAGCCGAACGCGAACGGGTTCTTCGTCGATAACTCGACCGGGAAAATCGCGGTCGACCCGACGACGCTGCGCGAATCGCTGGCCACGTACGCGGTCGATTACGGGGCGCTCCTCGGTGCGGTCAATCGCCGGATCGCGCCGCGCTGGCTGGTCGCCAACACCGCCGGTGCGGGGGCAGCGGGCGAGCCGATCGCGCAAAATGGCGTCTCGACACTCGAAGAATTCGGCCTGCGACCGCTTTCGACGAACCACGTGCAACTCGATGATCTCGTGGCCACGCTCGCGTATCGCCGTCAGTTAAGCGGCGGGAAAGCCTACGAAATCCTGGACAGTTTGCCGCAAGGCAAAGACGCCACCGACCCGCGCGTGCAACTGACCACGCTGGCGATGTACTACCTCGTCGCCGATCCGAATTTGTCGTTCCTCATGATGAACGGCGGCAACGAACCGGCAAGCGGTTGGAGCCGCCACTGGACCGACGCGATCACCTTCAACGTCGGCAAGCCGGTGGCCGCACTGTCGCAGTTTGCCACGGGGTTGGACCCGTCGAACCACGACCTCACGTACAAAGTGTTTCGCCGCGATTATCAAAACGCAATCGTCTTTTACAAACCGCTCTCGTACACACGTGGCACGGCTGGCACCATCGCCGACAACACCTCCACCACGCACCAACTCGACGGCTACTACCGCCCACTTAAAGCCGACGGCTCACTCGGTGCCCCCGTCAACCGCATCACCATCCGCAACGGCGAAGGCATCACGCTGGTGAAGTCACGCTGAGCCTTTTATGCCGCGTGAAGACGCTCTTGATGTAGTAAACACACTCCGTGTGCCGTTCGGATGTCGGCAAACTCGATCACGTCGTCGTATGTCGCAACCGGCTGCAACGGCATAGGGAATGTGCCGACTACAAGCAGAAACGGGTACCCGAAACTGCCACGTTTTGAACCGTGCCGGGAATTCTCGCCATCGAAACCGTTTTTCACATGATTCGGCGGCTA
>JANXNT010000521.1 GCA_025353985.1 Limnoglobus sp. | reverse complement strand
ACATCGATTATGAGAGCGACTTTTCGCGCAAGATTCCATGGTCGCGTCGTTATCGGGATGCACCAACTCTTCCCCAAGGGTTGCGGCCCGTCGGGGGTGGTCTCCGGCGGGCCGATCTTTTCGTATAAACTGCACCATGCGATTGACTCTCCGCTTCCCATCGTGGCTGCTCGGTGCGATGCTCTTCGCCGCCGCTTACACGCAGTCCCCGCTCTACTTTTCGAATCAAAATCAATACTTCCTACACGGCATGGCGAACGCGGGCGTCGGCCACCTCGCAAACGACTGGCTCGCCAACACACGCGACCCCACACCCGCGTTTTCCCTGTTCGTGCAACTCGCGTTTCGATGGAACTTCCCCGCCGCGATCTTCATCTGCTATGCCTTGGTCATGATCGTTTACGTCTATTCGCTCGTGACAATCGTCGAACAATTCGCCTGGTTTCCGAAGTCAACATTCGCACGATGGGCGTTCCTTTGCGGAACGACGATAATCCACTCCGCCATCGCAAGATGGCTAAGCGTGCAGTCGGCGGGCGTCGATTATCCGTGGTACTTGCAATGCGGGGTTGCGGGGCAGTACGTACTGGGCGCGGGGTTACAGCCTTCGGTATTCGGGGTGTTTCTCATCGCATCGATTGCCGCATTCGTCTCGAAACGGCAGGCACTGGCGATTGCTCTGCTCTGGATCGCGTGCGGAATCCACACGACGTACTTGCTGCCGTGCGCGATGCTGATTCTCGGCTACAGCTTCGCGAACTATCGAAGTGGCGAAAGCCGGAAAGCCTGGATAACGCTTGCTATCGGCCTATTCGGGTTGGGTATCGTTGGCACGCTAGCACTGTTGCGGTTCGCGCCATCGGATCCCGTTTCGTTCTCGGTTGGCCAATCGCTCCTCGCCGAAACCCGCATTCCGCATCACGCGATTGTGCGCCGCTGGTTCGACCCCGTCGCGGGCCTGCAATGCTTGGTCGTACTCATCGGCATCGCTTGCACACGCGGTTCGCGATTGTTTCCCGTGCTGTGCGTGGCGGCGATTTGCGCCATCCTCGGCACGGCGTTCGTAGCGATCACTGGCCACCCGACGGCCGCGTTGATGTTTCCCTGGCGGATCTCGGCCGTACTCGTGCCGCTGGCGGTTTCGATCATTTTGGCGAGGATGATCTCGCAATGGAGCGACTTCCGCAGTGGAATTGCCATCATGGGGCTAGTTCTGGTGTGCATCGGTCTGGCCGTTTCGGGAATTGTGCTCAATTTCAAAGGCATCGGCTATGCCATGAACGAAGCCGAACGGCCCGTGCTCGAATTCGTACGGTCGACGAGTACCGCGAACGATGTGTACTTGATCCCGTCGCGGATACCCAAACTCTCCAGTGCGCGGGGATCGGTTTCGACGACATTCACGCCACCGCCACGCCCGAAGCCAGGTGCCACGCTGATTCCGGTCGATTTCCAACGGTTTCGCCTGATGACTGGCACTGCAATCTTCGTCGATTTCAAGTCGGTACCATACGCCGACCGCGAAGTGCTCGAATGGTATCGCCGCATGAAACGCTGCGAAGACTGGTACGACGGCAGTATGTGGAACGACCCCAAAGCCGCCGCCGAACTGA
>JANXNT010000507.1 GCA_025353985.1 Limnoglobus sp. | reverse complement strand
TGGAAATACCATCACCATCATCTCGTCGGATATGCCTTCGCCGTTGTCGCTCACCCAGCATTCCGTGTCGGCATCGCGTTTCAGTGCGCCGATCGTCACCTGCCCACCCGGCGAATGGCGAATCGCGTTCGCGATCAGATTCTGAAAAATTCGCCTTAGCGAACTGGCATCGGCATACACGATCAAGTCGTCGGGGACAGCGTTGATTAATTGTGTACTTGCCGTCTCGGCCACGGGATGGAGATCGTGGATTAGCGATTCGATCAGTGGCCATAAATCGAACCTACGCTTTTGCAAATGTACGCCGAGTGCGGTTTGCAAATTGCTATTTTCTTCGATCACCTTACTGACTAATCCGGCGAGTTGCTGCACGTTCCGGTGCAATGCTTTCAGCATCTTCGACGCTTCGTTGTTGCTGGTACGCTCGGGGAAAGTCAGTTCCAACACCTTCGCAGCAAGGGCAATCGCGTTCAACGGCGTGCGCAGGTCGTGTGCGACGAACGCGAGATATTCTTCACGCTTGTGCTGCATTTCCTTCGCACGCTGATTCGCATAGGTTTGCACGGCCATACCGATCGCGCTATCGAGAACCTTGTTGATAATATGAAACGGCCGACCTTGCAGATTCAGTCCATTCGCGTCGGCGAGATCGTGAATGCAGCCGCGTAGGATGTTATATTCTGCGACGACTTCTTCGATGTCGAAACCATCTTGCACGCGTTGCAAGCCGTGTTCGGGCGGGCTGCCGTCGCGGAGCGATTCGGGTATCGTCTCGTCGTCTTTTTTGCGAAGTGCTGCCGCGAGTTCGTCGATCAACGACGGGATATGATCGTTGAGCGTCGGCGTGTCGAGGTTCTTCGCCGAGGGAAGTTCCCGTACTTGTTCCTGCCACTTCGCGAGCATCGCATCGCGATCGCGGACGATAATTGCAGCCAGTTGGTCGAGTATCTGAGGGTTCATATTCCGGGTTGCCTTGCGTCGCGACGATTGAACGAGATTATGTTATCCGTAAAGTCTCAACTGTCACGGGCAGGATTTTTGCGGGAGGGTCTGGCCAGTGTGGACGCCCTTACTAGAACGTAAGACTCGTAAGATAGCGAATTTCGAGTTTGTGAAGGGCACGACGATGTACGCGATTTTTGAAGATGGTAGCCGCCAGTACCGTGCCGAAGAAGGCGCGATGGTCACGATCGACTACCGCGACGTGAAGCAAGGCGACACGATCGAGATCACGAAAATCCTGCTGATTAGCGGGGAAGCCGGTCCTCAGTTTGGCCGCCCTCTGCTCGTCGGAGCGAAGATTGTGGCCGAAGTCGTCGACTTCCCCACCGTGAAAACGGTCGCACAATCGTTCCGTCGCCGCAAGGCATCGAAGCGGTTACGCGGTCACCGTCAGCCGCACATCCGCATCAAGATCAAGCAAATCATTGGCTAAATCCGCCGGTTATGATTTCAAAACCTTGCCGCGTCGACTTCGGGTTGACGCGGCAAGGTTTTTTTATCAGGCTACGCCACTTCTACCGTCGACTACCGTTGGAAACACGGAGGTTTCCCATGCGCTATCTCATCTGCTTTTGCACTCTCGCTGTGGCTTCGTCCGGTTTCGCGCAAGCGCCACCGATGAAGTTGCCGTCGTCGATCTTGGGCAAGTCCGCGCCGCCAAATGTCACGCCCGCGGCTGCCGTGGTTGCGAAGTCACCGCCGATCGCGCGCTATCCCAACCTCGCGAATGTCGCACCCGAAACTGCACAAGCGGTGCTGGGTATGCGGACAGGGGCCGAGTGGCTGGCGCGACGGCAACTCGCGCACGGCAAGTTTCTGTTCGGGGTCAACCCGACGCTACGCACCCCGCTCGAAGGCGACACGGAATTTCGCCAGGCAATCGCGACTTGGGCGGTCTGTCAGGCGGCGGCGTTCACCTTCGATGAAAAACTCACCGCGTGTAGCGGGCAAGCCATTCTGACATTGTTGGCACAAACCAAAGACGACGCTACCGACGCAACGGTGCGCATTCCGACGCTAGTCGCCGGGGCTGGCGATGCTGTCGGATATGCGGCGTGCCTCGTGCTGGCCATCGAAGCGCTGCCGTCGGCCGATGCGAAACTTCTGAACGAATCGGAGAAGCTGGCGAACTTTCTCCGCAAGCAAAT
>JANXNT010000652.1 GCA_025353985.1 Limnoglobus sp. | reverse complement strand
GACATCGCGAACTTGCTGATTCGCCGTTACTTTCATCTCGCGAACGATGGTAACACGTACTTTACCTACCCGAACGCTACTGCGTTTAGCGGGCAAACGGCATTACTCGAAAAGGGCAACGCGAGCGTGGTCGTCAACACCTTTAACGAGCATCCGTACCTCGGGAAATTGAGTTTGCTAAACTCGCATCGGCCGGTTTACCCGATCGCGTTCGGCAGCCCCGACGATAGCGATGACTGGTCGATTGTCGATTGGTGCGAGCAGTGCCACCGGAAAAACGGCCTCGTGGTTTGGGCCGATGCGTTTCGTTCCGAGGGCGGTTCGATCGGCTCGGAAACGCTCGTTGCGGCCATGCTCGGCAAGATCGACGCGATCGAGTGCGACCCGCAACCGCGTTCGCAGCCGTTCTTTCCGTGGGTGTACAAACTCTGGAACGCAGGCATTTTCCTGCCGCTCGTGGGTGGCAGTGCGAAAGACTCGAACGCCACCGCACTCGGTGCGATGCGAACGTACGCACAGATTCCGAAAGCGGACGCTCGCACGTATCCGGCTTGGGTAGAAGCCGTTCGCGCGGGTCTTACCTTTGCCACGAACGGGCCGATCCTTTCGTTTGAAATCGAACGCACTGGCGACGCCACGGCGATTCTCCGAGCCAAGGCCGAGTGCCTGACGGCGTTTTCCCGGTTTGAAATCCTGGCGAACGGCGAGACGATTGCCTACGCCAGTAGCGAATCTGCCGATGGCCTCTTTCGCACGAAAATCGAGATCGAATACACGCTGACGGAAACGACGTGGTTTGCGGCGCGTTGCATCGGCGGCGTGCCGGTTTGCGGCGAAGGGACGACATTCGCGCACACCTCCGCCACGCTGTTCAGCCTGCAAGATCGGCCATTCGCACCGCGTGCCAAGGCAATTGCTGCACTGAAGCCGCTCGTGGGTGAAGTGCGTGTGTGGGCGGAAGATCGCGGACAATATACCGACGAAAAATGGCGGTTGCAGTTAGTTCAGCGTTGCGATGCCGCGAGTCATTTCTTGGAGAGTGCGCTCGGATGAAACTGTTGCGGATCGAACTTCGGATTCAAAACGATGTCGCGAAAATAATAGGTCGCAAGCAGCGAACCATCGGGCCGGAGTATCTCGGTACCGACCTGGAGCCACGTCTCGGCATCGTACATCAGCGTCACTTTACCGAGTGATTCCAGCGGATAATCCGTCGCCTTCCGCAGATCGGGTTCGTCGAGGCGGAAGTTGTCCAGTTCGGGGTTGTTGCACGTGCGAACGATGACGTGGCAAAGGCGATTCCCGCACGCGGGCACCACTTTCGTTCCCGCAAATGTGACCTTCAACTCACCGCGGTCTCGCGATGCCGACCATACGCGATGCGATCGGAGCGTGCCGCGATAGATGCCGAAGTCGGTGATGGAGAACCGCGACGATTGTCGGGCCATCCGTCCTGTCGGGTCGGTATCGGTGTTGAGGCCGATGAACGATCGGACTTTCAAGTTACCGTTGTTGTCGCCGCGCGCAAACAGCGTCGCCGTCGCTAATCCCGCCCCGCGTTCCCACTTCATGAGTACCGCAAACGGATCGTCGCGGAAGGCGATGCGAATCACCTCATCGGGGCCGAGTTTACCGCCCAGGCGTTCCTGTTTTTGCATCGTGCAAGTGTAACCGCGAATCTGGCACGAATAACGGCTCAACGATGCCTGCATCATCGCAACGGGGTCGGTGCGTGCAAGGATTGCGAATTGCTCGTTTGATGGCAACGCATCACACGTGAGGATTGTTGGCACGGGCGGCGGGGTCACGGTTGCCGTTTGCACCGTCGGACGGCCAACCGGTGCCACCACCAAACAAACGGCAATCACGAACAACAAAAGTAAGAGCCGAACCATAACCCAATCTCGATCGAGAACTCGGGACAACTACTGAGATTATCATTTCTACCACGAATGACACGAATCACACGAATGAAATCGATAGGACAGTAACTAACGATTTATTCTGCAAAGGAATGTATTCGTGGTCATCCTCAAGTTTAGGAGTTCATATGGCGGAGATTGTGTTCGGGGAAGAGTCGTTT
>JANXNT010000473.1 GCA_025353985.1 Limnoglobus sp. | reverse complement strand
CCCACATCGAAATGACGCCTGTGCCAAAACGGGAGAAGCGGAATCGAGATGACCCAAAAATACCGTCAACAGCAACTTCACATCACTTGGGGGTCAAACTCAGCGAAACAAAAATATCTTGCCAATCGGTCGTTGACCGGGGCGGCTCGTTCGGTTTCAATGGTTTTGTCGGTCAACCCTCCTTCGTTCACTTTTGGAGTTTCACGCGATGTTCCTCTCGTTTCGAAAATTGTCGGCAGCACTGTTTGCAGCGGGTGCGTTTTTCCTCGTCGTGCATTCGGGCTTCGCGCAAGATGCCAAGCCCAACGATGCGGCCAAGCCGTTTCAGCGGATGGATACCGGGGCCAAGAAGTTGCACGAATCGTTTCTCGAACGCGCGAAGAAAGGCGGCGTCGATGTGCTGTTCATCGGCGATTCGATCACGCAGGGCTGGGGCGGGAGCGGCAAAAAAGTCTGGGCCGAACGCTTCGACAAAATGAACGCCGCGAACTTCGGCATCGGCGGCGACCGCACGCAACATGTGCTCTGGCGGATCACCGAAGGCAAGGAACTTGAAGGCATAGACCCGAAGGTCATCGTCATGATGATTGGCACCAATAACTTCGGCAGCAACACGGCGGAGCAGATCGCGGAGGGCGTGAAAGTCATCGTCGCCGAGTTTCAGAAGCAGAAGCCGAAGGCGAAACTGCTGCTCCTCGGCGTGTTCCCACGTAGCGGCAAAAACCAGAAAGACTTCAAAGATCCATTGGTGGCCGCGAAAGACGAACAGAACACCAAATCGAAGGGCGTCAACGAAATCATCAGTAAGCTCGACGACGGCAAAACCGTGAAGTATCTGGACATCACCGAGAAGTTCCTCGACGACAAAGGTGGCCTCGCCAAGACGCTGATGCCGGACTTCTTGCACCTGTCGGAAAAGGGCTACGCGATCTGGGCGGATGCGGTTCAGAAGCCGATCGAAGAGCTGATGAAGAAGTAAAAAGAAGTGGCCCGCCGAATCGGCGGGCCGCTTTGGCTTACGGTATCGCGTTAGTTTTTGTGCGCATCGTGGCAGGCTTTGCAGGATGTGCCGAACTTCTTGACTGCGTCGTTGACCGCGTCTTTATCCTTCTTCTCCGCCGCTTCGCTGATCGATGTCATCGAATCGGCGAAGCCCTTCGAGTGCGTAGCCCACGCATCGTTGTCGCCCTTTTTCGGCTTGTTCTTGCCGAGCGCTTCGCCGTACTCGGCCAGTTGCTTGGCCAGCTTCTGCGCATCTTCCCACTTCTCGACCTTGGCCGCGGCGCTGGTCTTGGCGACCAAACCCTCCTTACCGGGAACCTTCTTCATGATCTCTTTGATCGTGGGATTCTTCTTGTCGTCCTTTTTCTTGTCGTCGGCGGCAAACGAGCCAACCGAGAACGCCACCGCGAGGACACCCACCGCGAAACAGGCCACCAATCGACGAGCCAGCGAAATCATCTCTGCAATCTCCAAAATAGGAACGACATTCGATCCGGCGCGACCATCGACCGGTTCGAATGAAATATATCCCATTCTGAAACCGAGTGCGAAGGAAAATTCGATGAGAATGGCGAGATGAGCGATTGCGAGCCGAGCAAGTCCCCGATGACAACCGGATATTCCTGCTAACATGCGGGTATATCCTGCTCGGATTGCGGTATACTGGTGCTGAGATTCAAAACGCATACGCGAGGGTCCGAGGTATGCAAGAGTCATCGACGTATCAGGCGATCCTCGAAGAAGGCGAGATCAAAACGCGTC
>JANXNT010000458.1 GCA_025353985.1 Limnoglobus sp. | reverse complement strand
GTGCGGCTTCGCTTCGGTTAGCAAAAGGTGCAGCGCTACTTGCAAATACGGTGCGGTCGCACAGCAAACGCAGCCACCGGCGACTTCGCGAATGGTGATGCCATCGGAGGCCGCGCCGCCTTCGAGGATCGCCGCATCAATCGAGACTTCGCCGTACTCGTTCACGAGCACAGCCCAGCGTTCGTCGTTCGGTTTATTTGCGAGCAGGTCGAGAATCGCGGTCGTCTTACCGACGCCGAGAAACCCCGTGATGATGTTGGTGGGTATCCGTTGGTTCATTCACAGAGTTTACGCAACGATCCGGTTCGTCGCAAACGCTACTATCATATCTGGGAGAACTCCCCACGAGGTTTCTGTGTTTTTATCTCACTTGGCACCGCGGCCGTCGGACCCCGATTGGGACTTGGCGGCGGAATCGATCGCGGTCAAAATCCGCTGGTTCGGCCTCGTCGCCGGCGTCGTCATCGCGCTCGTTGGCTACCCCGCGAATGCACAATCGCCGCTGTATGCCATCTTGCTGTTGGGCCTCGGGTACACGACGCTGGATACGTATTTCTTCGCGCGGGGCCGCGTGTTCCTTCGCGATTATCCGCTCGTCATCGCGGCGATGGAAAGCCTGTTCATTTCGTTGCTGTGCCATTTTGAAACCGGCCTCGATAGCCCGTTTCGCTTCTATTACTTGCTCTCCGTCATCTGTTGTGCGATCCGCTTTTCGCAAATCACCACGTTCGCGGCGTGCGGCCTGCACTGCCTCAGTTACGGCATGTTGTACCTCGCGCAGCCCGAAGTACGTCGCAACGTGCCACTGCTCGCGCTGACGATTATCGTGCTGGTCTGGGTGTCGTGGGCCGCCAGTGCGATGGCACGATTGCTGAAAATTGCCGGGGAGCGGTTGCGGATGTTGAACGCGGAACTTCGCGATAATCAGGGGCAGTTGGAAAGCCGGATTGCCGAGCGGACGCGGGATCTGCAAGAGATTCAGGCACAGGTTCTGCATCAGGAAAAGATGGCCGCGTTCGGGTTGCTAGCCGCCGGTATCGCGCACGAAGTCGGTAACCCGCTCACATCGATTAGCTCGCTGGTGCAGATGCTCGAACGCCGCGACCAAGACCCGTATACGCGGGAAAAACTCGGGCAGGTCGGCGGGCAACTCGTGCGGATTCAAGCGATCCTTCGCGAACTCGTGTTGTTTAGCCGCCCCGCAAGCGGGCAACGCGGCAAAGTCTCCGTGGCGGAAATTATCGACGAAGCGCTCGGCATCGCGAAGTATTATCGCGGTGGCAAAACGCGCACCATCGCCTCCGATCTTGCACCGCAACTGCCGCTCATCGTCGGCGTGCGCGACCAACTCGTGCAAGTCGTGTTCAACCTCGTGCTGAACGCGATCGACGCGACGGGGAAAGGCGGTCGCATCGATGTTCGTGCCGAAATCGGCAGCGATGGCATTCAGCTTTGCATCGCCGACGACGGTTGCGGCATCCCACCGGATTCGCAATCGCGGCTGTTTCGACCGTACTTCACCACGAAGAAACACGGCACCGGACTCGGGTTGTTCGTCACGCAAAAGATCGTCGTCGAACACGGTGGCACTGTCGCCTTCAACTCCGAACCGGGCCGCGGCACCACCTTCCGGATTCTGTTGCCCGTTCCGCAACCGGCCCCACTCGTCCCCGTCGAGGCGTAACCGAATGGCACTCGCGCAAATCCTCGTCGTCGACGACGAACCGCTGATCCGCGAGACACTCGCGGAGTTTCTCGAACAAGAACATTACGCGGTTCGCACGTGCGGCAGCGGCGAGGAAGCGGTGGCTGCGATCAAGCAATCGCCGTTCGATATCGTGTTGTGCGATGTCAACCTACCGGGCATCGACGGCCTGGAAGTGCTCGAACGCATCTCGAAAATCAGCCCGGAAACGTTCCTGTTGCTCATCACGGCCTATGCCACCGTGGAAACCGCGATCGAAGCGTTCCACAAAGGCGCGTCCGATTACCTCATGAAGCCGATCATCCTTCACGAAGTCCTGGAGAAAATTCGACGGCTCATGCGGCAGCGTGCGCTCATGCAGGAAAATCAATTACTGCGCCGCGAACTCCACCGCGAAACCGAAACGCGCGAGATGATCGTCGGCACCAGCCCGGCGATGCGGGCCACGTACGACCTCGCGCGCAAGGTCGGCCCGACGCCATCGACGGTGCTCATCCTCGGCGAGAGCGGCACGGGGAAAGAGCTACTCGCCCGCGCCGTTCACCGCTTCGCCAGCGGCACGAACGATCACCCGTTCCTGGCGATTAACTGCGCCGATGCCAACGCGGATCGCACCGATGTTTTCCTCCACGCGGGCAGCGGCACGGTGTTCCTCGATGAGATCGGCGAACTGCCGCTGAGCACGCAGACGAAGCTATTGCGAACGATCGAGCAAAAGGAAATCTTCCCCACCGGAGCGAAACAACCGCAGCCGATTCGCGCGCGAATCCTCGCGGCCACGAACAAAGATTTAACGAAGGAAGTCGATGCGGGCCGGTTCCGAAACGACTTGTTTTACAGGTTGAATGTGGTCACGCTGAAATTGCCACCGCTCCGCGACCGCCGCGAGGATATCCCCGAACTCGCCGGTTATTTGTTAGCGAAACACGCGCGGGCCACGAACAAACGCATCACGGGGATCGACCGCAATGCGATGCTCATTTTGCTCGGGTGTCCGTGGAAGGGGAACATCCGCGAACTCGATAACGCCTTGCAGCGCGCAGTGATTTTCAGCGATGGCCCACTCATTCGCGTCGGCGATCTGCCACCCGATATGACGCCACAACTCGACGACCCGTTCACCATCGACAGCCTGAACGAAGCCGTCGATCGCTTCGAAAAACTCCACATCGAACGCATCCTACGGCAATCCCCCGACAAGCGCGAAGCCGCCAACCGCCTCGGCATCGGCATCAGTTCGCTCTATCGCAAGATCGAACAACTCGGCATCGAAGGGTGACATTCCATGATTCGTTTAGCCGCGCCGCGTAGGCTTTGCGCAGCGAAGCGCGGGGTACGAACCTGCGTGAAATTCGCGTTGTGATCTGACA
>JANXNT010000450.1 GCA_025353985.1 Limnoglobus sp. | reverse complement strand
CAAAGTGAACTGGGAAACCAAAGGTGCAACCACCGAGTGCGTGACCTCGACCGTCACCGATGGCAAACACATTTTCACCACAGGCGGCTACCCGAAGAACCACATCGCAGCAATGGCCGCCGACGGTTCGGGCAAGGTCGTGTGGGAGAATCTGACGCGGGTGTACGTGCCGTCGTTGATTGTGCGTGATGAGCATATCTACGGTGTCATCGATGATGGTTTCGCGGTCTGCTGGCGTTGCGACACGGGCAAGGAAGTCTGGCGCGAACGCCTGAGCGGGGCCTTCACCGCGTCCCCCGTGCTCGTGGGCGACACGATTTACGCCACGAACGAATCGGGCGTGACATTCCTGTTTGAAGCCTCGCCGAAAGGTTACACATTCGTGGCGAAGAACAAACTCGGCGACGAAACCTTCGCCTCGCCAACGATCTGCGGCGGCCGCGTTTATCTGCGCGTCGCGAAGAAAGCAAACGGCCAACGCCAGGAAACGCTGTACTGCCTCGGCACGCGGTGATCGACTCCGTGCGGTCGACAGTTTCGCGGAACCGGCGGACTGACGCGGAACCGGCGGACTGACGTCGCGCCGTTCGCCTGTCGAGAGTACGATTTTACGTTGATCGGAATGACGCCATCCTCAGCGCGATCCGGGACGTACGGAAATCCGCCGTTGGCTAATTTCTACCGTTCGCCGGTTGGTGTGCTTATAATGCCTGCATTCGATTCCACACGTGCGCCCTGCCATCGGTTGAACCATGCATAACTCACCGATCTTCGTTGCTCCACCGCATTTGAAGTTCCCGGATGCGGGGCCGCCACCAATACCGTTCAACGAAACGACTGAATTGCTTCGTCAGTTACTCGATGTGCAGAAAGAGCAGTTAATATTATCGCGGAACCAGGCGGTGGCGAACGATAATGCGTCGCGATGGCGGAACTTCCTCGCCAAGTGGCAGGAGGAGTTCCCGAACGTCGGGCAGGCTTGTAAAGAAGTGCTTCCGACGTTCGAGCGCGTCTATTTACGCCTGATTCAAGACATGACCGACCGCCTGCGCGGCGACGAACCCGACGACCTCGATAGCGAGTTCACGCTGGCCGAGTTCCTGGACCGATACGGTATGCGAATCAGTCAGTTAGGAGCGATTATCGGTCAGATATCGCCGCTGGCCGATGCCGCCCCGACGCCCCCGACGCCGAGCGAAGAGCCGAACGGCTGACGCCTTGAGTAGAATTGCTGCATGGAACTTTCCGCAACGGATTTCGCTCACGTTCGCGATTTGTACAATCGCGGCTGCTATCGGCAGGCGCTCGATGCCTCTGCCGTTTTTGGACCCCTGCGCGATTGGAAAGGCGCACCCGGTCGGCTGCTTGCGGGCCGCCTCGCGATGCAACTCGGCGCGCCGCGGCTCGGTCGGCGCATCCATCTCGTTGCCTTCCGGCAAAGCCCCGCGTACCTCGAAGCGGTGTATTACCACGCGCGGTATCGCTTCGAGCGATTCAGCCCGCTTGCCAGTTGGCAGTTCATGACGACGCAGACCGATTGGGCCGATGCCTCGCCGGATCTGCGTGCGGACTGGCACGCGCTGCAAGGGTTCGTCGTGGGGCGGATGTTCGACTTCGACCGTGCCGAACGCTTTTTGAACCAAGCCGAGGCGCTCGCCCCGAATCGCGCGTGGTTGCAAGTCGAACGCGCGGCCGTGCTCGAAGTCGCGGAACGGCACTCCGAAGCGCTGGCTTCGGCGCGGCGTGCGCTTGAGATCCAACCGTGGTTCCGCCCCGCCGTGCAGGCCGTTGCGCACATCTTGCAGAAGACCGGCAAAGATGTCGAAGCCGTCGAGTTCCTGACCGAAGCCAGTATGCACCTCGAAAGTGGCATTGTTGCGGCC
>JANXNT010000437.1 GCA_025353985.1 Limnoglobus sp. | reverse complement strand
CAACCTGCGCCGCGCCGCCGGTGGCCACTGCCCTGTGCTCGATAAAGTGCTCGAACTGATCCAGATCGACGAAGCGGCACACGGCCACTTCTTCCGCCAACTCGTCTCGGTTTACCTCGAAGAACACCGCACGGAAACGCTCGAAACGATCCGCATGGTGCTGAACTCGTTCGCAATGCCCGCCGACCACCTGCTCGCCGACGGGCGACGCCGAATCGCCGCCGTCAAAGAACTCAAAATCTTCGACGAAGGCAACTACCTCAACGACGTCGTCACGCCACTACTGGCGCAACTCGGCCTGACCCGTGCCGACATCCGCGGTCCAAAGATGCACAAAGTCAGCTGAGGAACTTGAGCCAATCTCGCTCTCGCCTCAGTTTCCTGCGCGCAACAGCCTGCGTAATCGTCAAGGTTTCGCTATTTCCGCAGATTCGCACACTGTTAGCGCGGAGTTTCGGAACAATCGCCCCATCGGATGACGTAAGATCGCCAGTGGTACTACGTTCGATGGAGGCAATCCCATGACGCGGCGAATCCTGTTGGTGGCACTGGCATCGGGGCTGATGTTCGGCTCGTTGGGCTGCCGTCATTGTTGCCGTCGACAAAGCCGAAACGAGATTCGGCCTGTTCCCGGTGGCTTCCTCGAACGTCCTGGTTCGACCCGTGGCGGCGAAGTGCTGATTCCGCCACCGAACGTGCAAACGGGTGGCGACTTCGGCGGTCCGTCAGCCAGCATTCCCGATACGCGCAGCCCGAGCAATTTCCGCCCGGATGTGAAGCCGGAGAAGGAAATCCTGCTGCCAGACCCGTTTCCGCCGACATCGTCGGTGAAGCCAAAGGCCGGCGCAATGCTCGATGTGCCAACCTTCGGCACACGCCTCGAAGAACCGGCCCGCACCGGCGCAAACCAGCCGCCGAAAGACCTGCCGCCCACGGTTAGCCCATCGCCAACGACCGCGAAAGCCATCACAAACCCGATGGTGCAAACGGGCTATTATGAGCGGAAAACCGCACCGGCTGGCGTGCCCGGCTTCGCCGTCGTGAATGCGGGTTTAGCGAATGGCCGCAAGCCGAACGTCGATGGCTTCGATGGCTTGCGAGCGGGCGGTTACAAGACCGCAATCTACCTCCATGCCCCGGAAGCCGATGTCTCCGCGACGCGGAACCTAGTCGAAGCGAAGGGGATGAAGTTCGTGGGCGTGCCGGTGTCTGCGGACAACTGGAAAGCGGGCTACGGGGCTTTCGCGGAAGCGATCGGCGTGAAGGAAGACCGCCCCGCGTTCGTCTTCGACGACGATGGCGTGCGAACCGGCTGCCTGTGGTATGCCTACTTCCGCAACATCGAATCGCTGGGCGACGATGCCGCACAAGTGCGGGCCGCACCGCTCGGTCTACGCGACGCAACCGCCCCCGAACGACTGAAGTTTTGGCAAGCCATGCAAGACGCACGACTCGTAAAGTGAGTCGTGCAAAACGATTCGCGGTCGGCTAGAATGCCCTTCATGACGACACGCGAAGCGATGGAAGCTGCCCTGCTCGACGACCCCGACGACCTCGTTCGGCACGCGGCCTACGCCGACATGCTCATCGAAGACGGCGACCCGCGCGGCGACTACATCCGCATTCAGTTGCAACTCGAAGACGAAATGCTTGCGGCAGATACTCGCAAGGAACTCGAATCGCAATCGGCGGCGATTTTGAAGCAGCACGAACGGGAGTGGCTGGGGCCATTGTACGATTCGGTGTATCCGGAGAAAGTGCTTCCCTTTTGGAGGGAATTTCAAATCAAATGGCGACTCGGCTGGATCGATTCTGTTCAGTTAGAAGTTGTGGATGAAATCGCAATTTCCCGTCTCGCTCAGAACCCGTTTGCCAAACTGCTCCAATCGATTTCCGGAACATTTTGGGAAGAGGTTGGTCAAAAGATCGGAACGGCATCCTGGCCAAACTTAAGGTCACTTCGATTAAAAATGCACAGAACTGCGAGCACAATGATCGCATTGATCGCGAACCGATCGCTTGCCCGACTCACGCAATTGACACTCGATGAATACAATCTTCGCCGCGACATCGACCCACACGATGACGAACCGGTCTGGCTGTCGGATTTTTGTGTATCGCCGTTAAGTCTCAAACTCAAGGATCTGGCAATCGTCGATCTCAATTTCGACGACGGTAGCATCGATATGCTGCTTTCCACGGGAATGATCGGCCGCTTGAAGCGGCTTGATTTCAGTAGAAACATTATCACCGATGACGGCGCACTCGCACTCGTGGCGCACGCCGACGTTGCGAAGTTGGAACACCTAAGCCTCGATAAAAACCTGCTGACGGTGATCGGTATCGAAGCGTTGGC
>JANXNT010000429.1 GCA_025353985.1 Limnoglobus sp. | reverse complement strand
CAACCTGCGCGCGATCGATGCCACCTGCCCGCTCGTGACGAAAGTCCACATGGAGGCGGTCAAGTACGCGAAAGAGGGTTACACGATCGTGCTGATCGGCCACGAAGGCCACGACGAAGTGCTCGGCACGATGGGCGAAGCCCCGGAGCATATGGTGCTCGTCGAAGACGCAAAAGACGTGGCGGAACTCGACTTGGCGGCCGATGTGAAACTCGCGTACCTCACGCAAACGACGCTCAGCGTCGATGAAGCGAACATTGTGATTTCGGCACTGAAGGCGAAGTATCCGCAGATCGTCGGGCCGAACAAAGCCGACATTTGTTATGCTACGCAGAACCGCCAAGAAGCGGTCCACGAGATCGTTCCCGAAGTCGATGTCGTGCTCGTGCTGGGTAGCCAGAATAGCTCAAACAGTCAGCGACTCGCCGAGATCGCCCGCACGTACCACAAGCCGAGTTACCTCATCGATCGCGCGAACGAACTGCGCGGCGAGTGGTTTCATGCGAGCGACACGGTGCTGATTACGGCGGGGGCGAGTGCGCCGGAAGATCACGTGCAAGACTGCGTGAAGTATCTCGTCGATAACTACCAAGCCACGGTCGAGCATCGCGTTGTCCGCGAGGAACACGTGAGTTTCCCCCTGCCGAAAGAGTTGCGCGTGTTAGTGCGAAAGTAAACTCACTTGAAGAAGAATTCACCACTTTATGGCGAAGTCTGCTCATCGTATGCGCTCGATTCGCCGACGAATGAAGTTCGAGACGTTCGAACGCACGGTGCCGTTTCGCCCCGGCTGGAAGCGCGAATACTACGACGGCAAAGTCCACCTCCGCCCATCGTGGGTCACGATCGATTACTCACTGAAATTGACACAACGGCCCGAACGCCCTACGCACGGCTTGCGTATGTGCGAAGC
Source organism: Limnoglobus sp. (assembly GCA_025353985.1). GTDB lineage: Bacteria > Planctomycetota > Planctomycetia > Gemmatales > Gemmataceae > Limnoglobus. Next base: position 1,427 of record JANXNT010000429.1, on the reverse strand, counting down.
GACGGATCGCGCCCAACTCATCGATGCTTTCATCGACTCGTTTTGCTACGCGCCGGAGTATGCATGCGATTCGATGAAATCGTATCGCAAGAAGGCGGCCGAGTACGTCGACGGCTATTTCGGGAGTGTGCGCGGGGAACGCTCGCCATGTTCGACGGTGTTGGAAATTGAGGGGCAAATCGTTGCGGCTGCGTTAGTCAAACTCCGCCCGACGCTGCCGCCGCTGCTCGATTGCCTATTCGTGCGGCCCGCTTGCTTCCGTCGCGGATACGCCACAATCGTCGCCGCACGCGCAGTCAATCGGCTGGTCGCGCACGGCCAGCCGATTTTACGTAGCGGTGCGATGCTCGCAAACGAAGCGAGCATCGCCTGGCATCGGTCGTTCGGCTTCCTCGAACGCCCCGAATACTTCTTGGCCCAATCGCGATATTTTAACGCGATCCACGAACGCGGACGGCTCGAAAAATGCAACCTGGCCACCGCAGAGCAACTCGCGGAGTGGGACGCAAAAATCGCGAGTCTCAAGGACGAGTTTGAGCGCCTCTCACTTGCCGAAGATAGAAGCAACAAACCATTAACCGCAGAGGTCTTAAATCACGCAGAGAAAGCAAAATGAGATGGTTTTACTCCCAAGTATCGTCAGAAGTTGGCGGCGTTAGTCGGAGTCGCGCCGTACAACTGCGATAGCGACAGCATCAAGGCCAGCGACATATCCGCAGCGGTCGAGCGAATGTGAGGGCCGCGCTCCACATGGCGGCCCGGTGGTAAAGGCGTTCAGTCGCCTCTGCGGTTAAAATTCTGAATCACTCACGCCATGTGCCATTGCAGGGAATGGCACAGTTAATCAATTTCGAATCCCAAGCATCTCTGGCGATTTCCAGCCAATCCCGTAACGTGCCCTTTCGATTGTTCGCAACATACGGAGTGCAACATGAGCAAGCTGACGGGCAAAGTCGCGGTGATTACGGGCGGGGGTTCTGGCGTGGGTAAGGCGGTGGCGGAGGCGTACCTTGCGGAAGGGGCTTCCGTGGTCATTTCGGGCCGCGATAAAGCGAAGCTCGATGCGGCGTGTGTCGAACTCGGTTCCTCACCGAAACTGTTCGCGGTGGCGTGCGATGTTGCCGATGCGAAACAGTGCCAGAAACTGATCGCTGCGGCGACGAAGACGTTCGGCAAAGTCGATATCCTCGTCAACAATGCGGGATCGAATCTGAAGCAGCGAGCGATCCGCGAACTGACGCCGGAGAGTTGGGACGCACTGATTCGCGCGAATCTCGACGGTGCGTTCTACTGCATACACGCGGTGTTACCGCAGATGACCGAGCGCAAGGATGGCGTGATTATCAACCTCGTGTCGGTAGCGGGCAAGCGTGCGAATCCACTCGGCGGGGCGGCGTACGTAGCATCGAAATTCGGCATGGGCGGGT
>JANXNT010000396.1 GCA_025353985.1 Limnoglobus sp. | reverse complement strand
CGCAAAATCGCGACGTCCTCGACTTCCTGAGAAAAGCCCTCGACCCCGCTCAGAAACTATCGCTAATCCCAACCGGGGCGTGAACGGTTACCGTCACAAGAGAGGGCAATTCGGTGACGCGAGTCGTGGAGATCGACGGTCGTGACTTCCACACCCTCGAAGACTTCTACGAAGTGATCGGGGCCGCCTTGATCCCTGGCAAACCGTGGGGCAAGAACCTTGACGCCTTCCTCGACATCCTATGCTGGCCGTTAGCCGATGACCCCGAGCCGTATGTGCTGCTATGGTGGCGGTCCAAACTATCGCGTAAACGGCTCAATCACGCCGAGGCGGAGCGGTACTGGGAAGATGTGATCCGCGCCAACGGCGGCAAGCCGAGCGCATGGCAGGCCGAGCAACTCGCATTGGCGGGACGAGGCGAGGGGTTGTCGGTGTTCGGCTGGCTGGTTGAGATCATCGAGCGGCACCCAGAATGGTTATCACTGCGGCTGGAGTAGCAATTCATACACATGAGGGCAATCATGCAACTGGACTTTCAACGCGATTTCGCCGAGATATACGCCTATTTGGCGGAGCGCGTTCGTGGTTTCGATCCCAAGACACACGATGGTCTGGGCGGTCCCGGCTCGGTCGAGTTATTTGAGGTTGGCTTCGAATACTCACAAGCCGGTTGGGTTATCGCCGTTTTCGACACGCGCCCCGCTGCCGAATCCGATGGCGAGTGGACCTCAGAATTAGAAAACGAAAGTAATCTCTTGCCACGGCCGCATTGGGCAGAAGCCGGCGAGTGGCAGGAGGAGGAACCGATCACCATCATTGGCCACGATGGCACTACGACCGTGCTGCCGACTGGTTCGGAGTTGGCAATACCGCTCGGGGATTTGGTCAAAGCCGTCGTGATTCAAGCACGAACCGATGGTATGTTCGCGGCACTTGCCAAATCTGAGCGATGCCTATTCGGCATCGAGCATTTCTCTGGGGAATACGGTTGGCTTTTGTACGAAGACCGTGAACAGGCAAAGCTGGCGTAACCTGACGATGCGGATACACTAACCGACATGAAATACGCGATTGTCATTCCGGATGGATGTGCGGACGAACCGCTCGATGCGCTCGGTGGTCTTACGCCGTTGCAGGCGGCGAAACTGCCCAATATGGACCGGGCTGCGCGGCTCGGCGTCGTGGGCCTTAGCAATAACGTGCCGCCAGCGCTGACTCCGGCGTCCGATGTTGCGACGCTGTCGCTGTTTGGCTACGACCCGCTGAAGGTATACACCGGTCGCGCGCCGCTCGAAACCGCTGCGATGGGCATCGCGCTCGGGCCGAACGATTGGGCGATCCGCTGCAACCTCGTTTACGTGCAAGATGGCTGCATGTGGGACTTCACCGCCGGGCATATTTCGAGCGAAGATGGCGCGCCGCTGATCCATGCGATTCAGCAGGAACTCGGCGGGAAGGAAGTCGCTGGTGGTACGCTCGAATTCCATGCGGGCGTGCAATATCGCAACGTTCTCGTTTGGCGCGGGCATTCGGATTCGGCACCGTTCGCAGGTATGAAAACGCAACCGCCGCACGATATCCCGGAGAAACCGGTCGCCGATTATTTACCGCAAGGGGCCGCGCGTGACATCCTGGTGTCACTCATGGAAGCGAGCAAGCCGATCCTCGCGAATCACCCCGTGAACCTCCGTCGCATCGCCGAGGGCAAACGGCCGGCCACGCAGATTTGGCTTTGGGGACAAGGGAAATCACCGACGGTGCAGCCGTTCGCGGAAATTTACGGCAAACGCGGCGCGATCATTTCGGCGGTCGATCTCGTTCGTGGCGTCGGCGTGTTGCTCGGCTGGAAGCGGATCGATGTCCCCGGCGCGACGGGATACCTTGATACCGATTACGCCGCCAAGGGGCGGTACGGCGTCGCGGCACTTGCGGATTACGATCTCGTCTGCGTTCACGTCGAATCGCCCGATGAGGCTTCGCACGAAGGTCGCGCCGATGAAAAAGTGAAGGCGCTCGAACGGATCGACGAGCATATCGTCGGCCCGCTTTTGGAGGCCTTACCCAAGTACGGCGACTGGCGAATTTTAATCGAACCCGATCACCGCACGACATTGCGAACCCGCGCCCATGCGTACGGCGCGGTTCCGTTCGCGGCCGCCGGCACGGGGATCGCGCCGGCAGGGCAGATGAGCTACGATGAAGTGACCGCCACTCAGGGGCCGCACAGTTTCGACCCCGGCTGGCAACTTATGCGCTGGTTCCTGACATCGTGACCGCCACAAGTTGAGAGGCGAATCGTGGCCAAGAAAGCGTTCACTTACGAGTATGCTCGCCCCGCCGTGACGGCGGACATCGTGCTGATTACGCGCGAGTCCCAACCGCGCGTGTTACTGATTCAACGTGCCCGCGAACCGTTCGCGGGTGCGTGGGCGTTGCCGGGCGGTTTCGTGAATCCCGACGAGCCGATTGTCGATGCGGCGAATCGCGAATTGCACGAGGAAACGGGGCTGGAAGTTGCAACGCTCGAACCACTCTACACGACCGGCGACCCTGGCCGCGACCCGCGTGGCTGGACGATCAGCATCGCGTTTCTGGCCTGCGTCGATGCCGGTGAATTGCAACCGAAAGCCGGTGACGATGCCGCCGCCGTGAAGTGGTTTCGCCTAAATAAACTACCGAAACTCGCATTCGACCACGCAATGCTGGTGCAACGCGCCATCGCCCGCATCGCAGATCGCGCGGCGTGACGTATCACGGGAATGCCACGCGGACGGGTTGGCCGACGCGGAGGGGGGACTTGCCGGCGGGGGCGGCGTCCGTGACTTCGATCTCGATTTCGAGCGCGACCGATGCTTTGCCTGCGAGGAGATCGGCGGCACCGCCGTTACGCTTGTTCAGAAATGCCGAGCCGATGCGCTTCACGGTGCCTTCATAAGTGAGTGCGGTATTGGTGTCGTCGGTGATCGTGACCTTCTGGCCGATTTTGTCTTTGATCTTGTACGAGAAATCGGGGACGACCTCGGCACGAACTATCCGCGGGCCACCGGGGATCAGGTAAAACAGCGGCGCGCGCGACTGTTGGCCGACCACGAGGCCCGGCGTTGCGGTCACTTGTTCGATCACCCCGCCAATGTCTGCTTTCCACACGCAACGCTCGATCGCCAGCTTGATTTTGTCGATCTTCGCCTGCATCAATTCGCACGTATACTGGGCTTCGTTGGCTGTCTCCGCAACGGGTTGCCCTTCGACAAGTTTCAAATCGAGTGCCTTCGCACTCACGTTGTTTTTCGCGATTTCGACCTTGGTTTTCGTTTCGAAAATCATCGGGTCATCAAGGCGACGCTTTTCGAGTTCGGCTAACGTCTGATCCCCGGATCCCAGTTTGTTCAGCTTGTCGAAATTGCGTGTTGCCAGCGCGACGCCTTCTTCCGCCCGTGCTTGAAGGTACTCGGCGTTCGTTACTGCGAGTTTCGCTTGTTCGACGGTGCGGGTATGTTGGTCTTTGAGGGCTTTCGCCTGGTTGTATTTCGTGACGGCGATGTTGAACGCGATGGTCGCTTCTTTGAGGTCGATTTGCAGAAACTGATCGTCGAACTTCACGAGCACATCGCCTGGCTTCACTTCCGCACCGTTGCGAACGAGGACTTCCTTGATCGTGCCCGATGGCATGTGCGAAGGCAGAAAGAACGACATCGACGATGGATCCGAATCGACGGTCCCTTTAACGACGAGGCCATCAATGATTAATGTGTTCTTGGCCTTCTTAGGGTCGACGGGCGCGCCACCGCCACTGGTGGTGTCGGGGTTCGCGAGGCGGTTCGCGCCTATGAGGCTGCCCGCAACGAGCGCCACGCCGAGGAACCACGGGATGAGTTTCAACCGATTCATAGGGATTCTACACTTGGGAACGTCGTTCGTGCGTTCTGTTGCCACCTCAATGGGTGGCGACATCCGCCGCCTGACGCTCCAGTTTGCCATCTTCCAGTTGATAGCACACATCCACGAACGGAAGCATTCGATGATCGTGAGAAACGATAAAAATCGTCGCGTTGCGGTCGTGGGCCGCATCGCGAAGCAGTTGTAGCACGCCCTGGCCGTTCTCCCAATCCAGTGCGCTCGTCGGTTCGTCCGCAAACAGGTACGTCGGATTCTTCACCAAAGCGCGTCCGATCGCCACCCGTTGCTTTTCGCCGCCCGAAAGCTCTGCCGGTTTTTTATGGCGCTGCGAGATTACCCCCAACCGTTCGAGCATTTCTTCCGCCTGTCGCCTCGCGTCGCGCGGCCCGACATTGCAGCCCCATTTTAGCACGATCTCTAACTGCTGCGACGCCGTCAGTGCCGGAAAGAGATTGTACCCCTGAAAGATGAACCCGACATGGGCGCGGCGAAACTCTTCGCGCTCCTTCTGGCTCAGCGCCCAGATGTCGACCGGTGCCGGACTCTTGCTCACGTGGGTGAGTACCTGACCACTATCGGGCGGTAGCAATCCGGATAGCACCGCCAGCAGCGTCGATTTGCCGCTACCGCTCGGCCCCATTAGTAGCGCGACTTGCCCCGGATACATATCGACCGAGACTTCTCGCAACGCGATCTTTTGCTGCGCGCCATCGCCGAACGTCCGCATCAGGCGAACGGCACTCAACGACGGTTGTTCCTGCGAACCGAAAGTCATCGGCGAACCTCAATCGCAACGGGGTAGGCATACCGTCTGCTAAGAGTACGCCAATCGCCACCCGCGAACAAGCCCCTCCTGAACTGGCCCGCTCTGTACTTGCATTCCCGTTCGTGGTATAAATTGCTTATCTGAACGGGAGTGCCGAATATGGCTCTGAAGTCGACGAATCCGGACATATTGTTCTACGAGCAAGCGGCGCGCGAATACTGCGAATCGCTACCGTTGGAGCATTTCATGCAGTCCACGTTCCAAACGACTCAGTGCAAGATCACGCTCGAAAGCTTCGATCTCATCTGCGCCGTTCGCCCGGAGATTCACATTTTCAGCGAATTGCTCGTGCAATACGGGCCAATCTCGAATCTGCTTCGCGTTGTGCCGGACAACATGGTGATTATTTATGAGGGCGAGATCGACGCGACCGGCAGCTACAACATGCACAACGACGAAAAGTCCAAGCCGTTTCTGATGATCGAATACGTCTCGGAATCGAACAAACGCAAAGACTACGTCGACAACATGGTGCGTTACGAGCGCGACCTGCACGTGCCGTATTACTTGATGTTCGAGCCAGAAAACCAGGTTCTTTCGTTGTTCCAAATGAACGCGCGTAAGAAGTATGTGGCGTTGAAAGCGAACGCCGAGGAGCGCTTCGCGATACCGGAACTCGACCTCGAAGTGGGTATTCTCGATAGCTGGGTTCGCTACTGGTTCCGCGGCGAACTCCAGGCACTCCCCGTGGAGTTGTCCGAAGAACTTGACAAGACGAAGGCGGAATTGAAAAAGGCGGAGCGACGGCTCGGACAATCGGAGCGACGTGCGGACAGAATGGAAATTCAACTGGATCAAGAGCGATTGGATCGCGCTCAAGCTGAGGCGAATACGGCCGAAGAACGACGCCTACGCATGGAAGCGGAACGACAAAATACGTCGATCGCGTCCGAGATGGCGAAACTGCAAGCCGAGATCGAACGGCTTCGCAACCCGGCGAAAAACGGTTGATTCGCCGTCTGGTCGGTTCGTTCCTATCTTAGCATTCACGAAATTCCGAACTGCATCGACATCCTTCCCGCATGTCGAGGGGGACAATCTGTGTCCGTTGAGAAAAAACCCGAACTGCCCCGTCCGTTCGACGCGAACATGGTCGAACACCTCGTCGGGCTGATGGCCAAACACGACCTCAGTGAAATCGACCTGCACGAAGGCGAGCATCGCATCCGCCTCCGGCGCGGTGCACTGTCTGCGCCGACGGTCGCACCCGTTGCGGTGGCACCGCCACCGGTTGCGGCTCCGGCCTACGTGGCCGTTGCGCCAACTGCGACTGCGGCCACCGCTAGCAAATTGCACGAAATCAAGTCGCCGATGGTCGGCACCTACTACGCGAAGCCGGCATCCGATAAAGACGACTACGTCAAAATCGGCAGCAAGGTGAAGCCCGAAACGATCGTTTGCAAGCTCGAAGCGATGAAACTTTACAACGACATGCCCGCCGATTGTGCGGGTACCATCGCTGAAATCTGCGTGAAGAACGGCGTGTCGGTCGACTTTGACACGGTGCTGTTCCGCGTCGAACTCGGTTAAACGCCGCTGCCAGTCGGCCGCGTTTCGCACTCCGTATTCCGCATTTGGTGAAGCATGTTTCAACGGATTCTGGTCGCCAATCGTGGGGAGATCGCCCTGCGGGTGATCCGCGCCTGTCGCGATCTCGGTATCGAAGTCGCCGTGGTTTACAGCACCGCCGACAAAGACGCGCCGTACCTGAAGCTCGCCGATCAGGCGATCTGCATCGGCCCCGGCCCTGCCACCGAAAGCTATCTCAAGATCGATCGCATCATCGCGGCCGCCGAGATCGCCAACGCTCAGGCGATCCACCCCGGATATGGTTTCCTCAGCGAGAACTCGAAATTCGCGCAGATTTGCCGCGAATGCAAGATCGAGTTCATCGGCCCGCCCGCCGAAGCGATGGACGCCGTCGGCAACAAGGACAAGGCCAAACAGCTTGCGAAGAAGGCTAAGGTCCCGACCGTGCCCGGCAGCGATGGCTTGCTGACGAGCGAAGAAGAGGCACTGAAGTTCGCGCACCTCGTCGGCTATCCGGTGCTGATTAAAGCCTCGGCAGGCGGCGGGGGCCGTGGCATGCGCGTCGCCCGCAACGACATCACGCTCCTCAGCGGCATGGCGTCCGCGAAGCAAGAAGCCGAGTCTGCGTTCAAGGATGGCTCGATTCTTCTCGAGAAGTATCTCGACCAGCCGCGGCACATTGAAGTGCAGATTCTCGGCGACAAGTTCGGCAACGTCGTTCACCTTTACGAACGCGATTGCTCGCTGCAACGGCGGCACCAGAAGCTCGTCGAGGAAAGCCCCGCCCCGAACCTGCCGGAGAAGGTCCGCGACAACATCTGCGAAGCGGCCGTACGGCTGGCGAAGGCGGCGGGTTACTACTCGGCGGGCACGTGCGAGTTCCTGCTGGACAAGGACAATAACTTCTACTTCATTGAGGTCAACGCCCGCATTCAGGTCGAACACCCAGTGACGGAACTCGTCACCGGCATCGACCTGATTCGCGAACAAATCCGCATTGCGGCAGGGGAAAAGTTGCGGTTCCGGCAGCGCGATATCAAGGTCAACGGTTCGGCGATCGAGTGCCGCATCAATGCCGAAGACCCCGCGAAAGACTTCCGCCCGAGTGCCGGCACGATCACGAAATGGCAACCGCCCGGCGGCCCCGGCATCCGCCTCGATACCCACGTCGTCACCGGTTACCGCGTGCCGCCGAACTACGACAGCATGGTCGCGAAGCTGATCGTCCACCAGCCGACCCGCGTCGAAGCGATCGCCGTGATGCGCCGCGCCCTCCGCGAGTTCACCGTAGAAGGCATCCAGACAACGATCCCGATCCATCAGGAGATCATGAAGACCGCCGAGTTCATCAACGGCAAAGTCGACACAACATTCATCGAACGCTCGTTCCTCGCGGGGAAGTGACGTTTTTTCGCTCTCCGGAATCGACGTAAGTCCCAATTGCAAACTCTCGAAAACCGTGTTTTCGGGTGTTTTTTCGTCTGAAAATGCCAGTTTTTGATCGCAAATCGCGGATGCGTTTGCCATGTTTTTTCCGCAAATCGAACGGCTGTCGTGGTTTGCGTCGAGAGTCATTGTATCGACACTCGGCGTAAGTACCGACCGTTTCGCGACCAAAAGCGACCAAAAATCGACCGTGCGCGCCTTTTCTGAGTCATTTGCGCGCACTTCTGTGTCATTTCGGCGCACTTTTGAGTACGTCCGTGACAGTGTGCAAAAGTCGACTTACGTCAATTAAACGCAAACTTATTGACTTCGCGAATTCGTGTGGGTACGACCAACTCAAAACCCACGGACGAACGTCCGTGGGAAGTTCCACTCAAAATTCGCTTGTCGAATCAGACTCGCCAATCCCAAGTAAGAGCTGCAAAACCCGACATTCACCCGCAATGGATCCAGCAATTTGGGCGATGGCCGAACAGCAGAATTATTCTCCGAGATTGAATTTGACTTTCGTTTGGAAAACGGTCAGAGTAAACAAATCGAATTAGAATTCGATTCTGCCTATGGAATTCTCATCCAACATGGACAGATTTATTGCATAATCGACAGAACGAACAGTTAAAGCAGATAGAATCGGTTATGTCCAGTTCGGCGGCGGAGGGCGTGTCGAAACGGTATCTCTACGGCGGAGTAAGTGTCGTGCTCGCCTTCTTCGTAACACTTGGTTCGTTTCTGATCGTTGTTGGCGGCTTGCACTGCCTCTTGTTCACTAAGTGGAAGCCAAAGTCAGACAGATTTTGGAAAGCGACCGACTACGTCTGGCTGTTCGTAGCTGTCCTCGGTCTCTGGGGTACGATCGCTCGCCAAGAAAAGGATTACAAAGCCCGTCAGATCAACGATCTGGAACAATCGCTCGAACGGGAGTATGCAGCGCAACAAGTTTGGATCGGACGGTTGGCAAGTAACGCATCGTTTGTTGCTGCTATGAAAATGGAAAATCAACCAAACAAGGATGTAGTACTTCGCCCGGACGTCTTGGCCTATCTGATGACTTCGCAACAAGCTGCGCGTGTGCAGTTGGCGTTGGCCAATAAACGGCCTTACCACAAGCACGCCGTCGAACTGGACAATCTAATCGCGGAACTTCGAGCGGACGGCCGTGCGGAAGTAAAAAACATCGGTGACGAAGCGGACTTAATGCGCCGACGGGCGAGTGCTGACGAAGAACGGCTTGATACTGTTCAAGCCGAAGCCACTTCCCCTACTGTTGCTTGGACTCTTAAGTGGGTTTCACCTGTTCTACTCGCGCTCGCGATTGCTATCCGATTTACTCGTGTCACAGCCGAAATATATGTTTTAAAGAAGGGTGAGCCGTGGTCGGCGATTCTACAGGGGAATGCTCGACCTTAGGGAAGAGCAGAGGTTGCACCAGGAACGTCTTCTGGCGGTGTGCCGTAACCCGCACCTGTGACCGTTGCTGTTCGTTGGCTTAGACGCGCACCGGTTGTTATGGCCGTCCTTGATATCGCGGGCAGACGGTGGACCACTTAGTGTAACTCATTCGCAATGCGGTGGAAGCACTTTTCTTGTCGCGCTCGCTCTTGATCCGGTTGGTGCGCATGTCTTTTTATCGTGCCAGCCCGCTGCGCAAGCAAGGGGAGTAGCTTCCTGTCGCTGGAACCCCCTTGCTCGCGCAGCGGGCTGGCCGGAATGGAATCGTGCCGGCCTGCTGCGCAAGCCAGCGGCCGTTCGGGGTGGTGGAAAATTAGCCGCGACGCGGAGTCCTCGTAGCGGAGCGCGTGCGCGTCACC
>JANXNT010000390.1 GCA_025353985.1 Limnoglobus sp. | reverse complement strand
GCACATCGCAGGCGAGTGCTTCGGAGACGACGCTCGGGCCGCCTTCGCTTTTCGATGTGATGACGAGCAACCGACAGCGTGCCATCGCGCGGATCGCTTTGTGTCGCGGCAGTTCGCCGAACCAACGATAGCGCGGCACCGCACGCATCTGTTCGATCGCTTGCAAACGCATGTCCGGCGTCAGGATTCCGCCAAAATGCTGACCGTGAATCCCGGAGTCGGCGGGCAACAATCGCAACGCGATTGGCAGCAAGAACGGATCCTTGACATCGCGCAGGTGGCCGATGACGCACACGTCGAATGTGCCTTCGAGTGGCTGCGGTAGTATTCGAGGTGCGGTAAACGATTGTTCGATGATGCGCACTTTCGAACGCACGTTTTTGGGAAGGACGCACGCCATCGCGCTCTGAAGGGTAATGACGCGGTCGCTCAGTTCGAGGCACTTGCGAAAGACCGTCTGATCGCCCGTGACATCGGTACCGGTGATCGCCACCGCAACGCGGAACTGCGGGTGCAATATGCGATATCGCTCGACGCTGGCAAACGACTTGATGGCATGGAGCGCGATGAGCGCATCGCATTTCTCGCGGTGATATTCGTTCAAAATGACGGTCGAGTAACCGAGTTCGCGAAACATCTTGGCCCAACGGATCGCCGTAATGCGATTGCCCAACCGCGACCGCGGTGGTGCCGGCGTGACGACTCAGATACGTGGCATACGGCGATTCCTTCACGAGCGTGTGAGTATGTTGGCAATTCGCAGATTGTACTGGATACGTGTGACAGCGGGCGCAACTTCCCACCTTGCGAAAAGCGGTCGATGCGGCCATTGTGGAGACACTGATACCGGAATCGGCTCCGGTTCGGTGAGACTTTCCATCAATTAGGAACCGCATGGCTGCGGCCTCACGTATTCTTGGCATCGACCCCGGTCTGCAAGTCGTCGGCTATGCCGTCCTCGAATCGGCGAATAGCGGGGCGCAACTCTGCGAGGCAGGGGTGATACGTACCGCCGATGGCCGCAACCCTCCCGACATGGCGAAGCGGCTCAAGGTGATTTACGATTCGATTGTGGAAATTTTCGAACAATGGAAGCCGAACATCATCGTTGTCGAGCAACTGTATGCGCACTACGAACACCCACGCACGGCGATATTGATGGGCCACGCTCGTGGGTTGTTTTTCCTATTGGGCGGGCAGAACGATGTGCCGGTACTCAGCTACCCGGCGACGAAAATTAAGAAGACGATTACGGGCAGCGGTCGGGCTAGCAAAGAACAGATGCAATATGCCATCATGCGGGAGTTCCGGCTGGCGTCCCCGCCGGAGCCGAACGATGTGGCCGACGCGATTGCCGTCGCACTCTGCCATTATTTCCTCGGCAGCCCGACACTCCGAGGGCCGCGCTCGGCAGCTTATACGGGTGTGAACACCAAGGCGTTGTTCGGCAACGACAACGACGACGAAACGGAAGAAGCTAGCGTGCCCGACGAACCGACGGACGACACACCATGATGACGAAATTGACCGGCATATTGGTGCGCGTTCTCGACGAAGACGTTCGCGTCGCGATTGGACCGTACGAATATCAACTGATGGTGCCCGAGACGGTGCGACGAATCGTGCAGATGAAAGTGGGGCAAGAAATCACCTTCCACACCAGCGAATATTACGAAGGCAACCAGGCAGGTAGTCGCTTCATCCCGCGCATTATCGGCTTCCTCAGCGAACTGGAACTCGAATTTTTCGACCTGTTTTGCACCGTAGACAAGATCGGTGTGAAGAAGGCATTGAAGGCACTCTCGCGGCCACCAAAGGAGATCGCGAACGCGATCAGCCGCGAAGATGCGAAGTGGCTGACGACGCTTCCCGGCATCGGGGCGACGACCGCCGAGACGATCATCACCACGCTGAAACGCAAAGTGACGAAGTTCGTTTTCGCGAGCGATTTGGCAGGAAACGGCTTGACGCCAGGTGCCGATGACGCGAGCGCAGTGACGATGTCCGGTGTCGCGCCGCAACTCATCGAAGACGTCTATCAGGCGCTCATGAGTGTCGGCCACAGCCCGATCGAAGCGCGAACGAAACTCGATGGCCTGCTGAAATCCGGCACGCCATTCGCGACCATCGAAGACGCTCTGACGCGGATTTACAGTAGGTGAAGCTTATCTTAGGAGAGTGCGATGTTGCGACATAGCTATGTCATTCTGGCGTTTGCGATTTGCGTATCGAGCCACGCCGCCGATGAAAAAACCGAGTTGAAGGCGCTCGCCGGTCGCTATGAGGTGGTCAAAGTCGAGGTCGATGGCAAAGACATCACCGAGTCGTTCAAGACCGTCACGCTGGCGATTGATGGCGACAGATACATTGCGGTCGTGGGCCAGACCACCGACAAAGGTACGCTGGGTATCGATGGTTCGAAATCGCCGAAGACGATGGATATCACCGGTACGGAAGGCCCGAATCGCGGCATGACTTACCTGTGTATTTTTGAAGTCAAAGACGATGTCTTCACCGTCTGCTACGGGATCGATTTCAAGACGCGGCCAACCGAGATGACGACGGCGGAAAAGTCGAACCGCATGATCATCGTGTACAAGCGGAAGAAGTAGGCGGACAACGAATATGGCTCGCGAAAAAATCGTGACATCGACGACACCGGTCGTTACCGAATCCGATCATCAGCGGGATGCGGCCCTGCGCCCGAAGCTGTTGCGCGAAGTCATCGGCCAAAAGAAAGTCGCGGACCGTTTGCAGATTGCGGTGAATGCGGCGAAGAAACTCAAGGAGCCACTCGGCCACATTCTCTTCGATGGCCCGCCCGGTTTGGGCAAGACGACATTCGCTACGGTGTTGCCAAATGAACTCGGCGTGATGATTCAAATGACGAGCGGCCCTGCCCTCTCGAAGCCCGCCGACATGCTGCCATTCCTGACGAATCTGGAGTACGGCAGCATCTTGTTCATCGACGAAATCCACCGGATGCCACGCGTCGTCGAAGAGTTTATCTACCCCGCGATGGAAGATTTCCGCATCGACATCGTGCTCGGCGACGGCGTCAACGCACGCACGATCAGCATGAAGTTGAAGCCGTTCACGCTCATCGGGGCAACGACCCGCAGCGGCATGTTATCTAGCCCGATGCGCGACCGCTTCAAGATGCAAGAACACCTCGAATATTACTCGGTCGAAGAGTTATCGCAGATCGTTCGCGTGAACGCGAAGAAGCTCGCACTGCCGTTGGCACCTGAAGCGGCAATCGAACTCGCGCAGCGAAGTCGCGGTACGCCACGGGTCGCAAACAGCCGCTTGTATTGGGTGCGTAGCTTCCACGCGGGGCACCCCGATATCGCTGACGGCCCGGTGTCACTCGATATCGCAAAGCGCGCACTTGAGATGCAAGAGATCGATCGCGATGGCCTAGACAAACAAGACCGCCGCTACATCGAAACGCTGATCGACGTCTTCGATGGCGGCCCGACGGGAGTCGAAGCGATCGCGGCGACGATGAACATTTCCAGCGACACGCTCACCGATGAAATCGAGCCATACTTATTACGCGAGCAGTTCATTATTCGTTCGCCGCGCGGCCGACTGGCTACGCCACGCTCATATCAGTTGCTCGGCAAACTGCCTCCAAAAATTAAACCCATCGACACGGCAACGCTGTTCGAGTGACAGTCCGGGCAGTTAAGATGGTGCGAGTCGTTCATCGCCTAAAAGATCGCGGAGCCTTTGTAAACCCGCCCGAATTCGGGTTTTCACGGTGCCGAGTGGCAGCGTCTGTTCGCGTGCGACTTCTTCGTAAGTCATGCCGTTGAAGAACGCGAGCGCGATGGCGGACCGCTGCTCGAATGGCACTTGTTGGAGTGCGCGATGTAGCGTGGAATCATTTTCGCCTTTCGCGCAAATCGTTCCTGGATCTTCGATATCGGTGTCCGCCAAATGCACCGGTTTGAGCGAGGACTGCTTGCTGCGGAACAGATCGCGTGCCCGGCTGCGAGCAATTAATACAAGCCATGCACGCACGCTGCCGCGTTCGCGATCGAAGCGAGCCGCACTGCCCCACGCTTGCCAAAATATTTTCTGCAAAACGTCTTCCGCATCTTCGCGGACGGCTAACAGCTTCAAAAGCAAGCCATAAATGTACGGTGCGTGCCGTGCGTAGAAAGTATTCAGCGCATCTTCTTCGCCATCGGCCATACGGGCCAGCAGTTGTTCGTCGGTGGTGGGTGGGCGATTCATCTGCAAAACAAAGCCCTTTTCCATTGAGTTGCGTGGCAACACTCCTTGTTGCCAAGTTCCTGTGGTTGTTACGCCCGCAAGCCCAATGAGGTTTGCGCTTTTGAAAAAGACAGAGCAAAAATACTGCCAGACCCCGAAACAAAAATCGTGAGTCGTTTGGTTACGAACGTACTAACTCGTTAATTTCACCTTTCAAACAAGCGATTTGAAGCGCGAGTGGCTGTGCAACTCAAGCACGTTCCGATTCGCGAAAACTCACAAACTTTTCTTTTCGCGCAATCCGTAACGCGGTCGGTCTGCGTACTGAGTGATGTTTTGTTGTCGGACCGCCGCTCAACTGTGAGCGATCGGCTGCCGACACTTCGCGATTTATTTCATACCGGACCGGGAGAATCATCATGGCGAATTCGCGGAAGAAGCCACCGCAGCGTGGGGCGTTTCGCCCATCCATCGAACGACTCGAAACTCGCGATGTGCCGACGGCATTGTTGGGCTTAACGAACGCGAATGCGTTACTTAGCTTCGACAGCGCGACGCCGGGTAGCGCAACAACGACCGCAGTCACTGGCTTGATCGCCGGCGATAATCTCGTCGGTATCGACTACCGCCCATCGAACGGCATTCTGTTCGGCGTCTCGAATACGAGCCACATTTATACGATCAACGCGAGTACGGGAGCCGCTACGGTAGTGAACGCAACCGCATTCTCGCCCGCGATTTCCGGTGCGGGGGTCGGGTTCGATTTTAATCCCGCCGCCGACAAACTTCGCATCGTAACGAGCAGCAACCAGAGCCTGCGGGTGAACGCTGACACCGGTGTGACAGCCGCCACCGACACGGCACCGTTTTATAACGCGATGAGCTACACCGATTTCTTCGGCACGGCCGCCGTTACGCCGCAACTCGCCGCGGCCGCTTACACGAAGAACGCCGACCCAGCCACCGGCGCGACGGTCACAACGCTCTACGGCATCGATTCGAATTTGGACACGCTCGTCATTCAGGGAGGGTCGGACGGCACGCCTTCGCCGAACACGGGTGAACTCACCATCGTAGACATTCTCGGCTTCGATGCCGGTGCCGATACCGCGTTCGATATTCAGGCAGGCACCGATGCCGCATTCGTGTCAACGGGTAGCATGTTGTACTCGCTGAACATCACGACGGGTGCCAGCACCAAACTCGGTACGATCGTCGGATCGCCTAGCCTGTTAGGGCTTAGCGTCGTTCCAAGCGCAACGGGCGCGGGCACGCTTTCGCTGCCGGCCGCTACGCTTAGCTTCCCCGCTAACCGCGGTCCGCTTGCCGTGACTGTCACGCGAACGGGTGGCGCGACGGGTGCAGTTTCGATCAATTACGCTACGACAGATGGCACCGCAATCGCCGGCACCGATTACTTCCCTGGCTCCGGTACGCTCAATTTCGCGGACGGCGTGTTAAGCCAAACAGTGTTCCTGAGCCTGCCCGCCGGTGCGGCAACGGCTAGCCCCGCGAAGACGTTCACGTTCGCACTGAGCGCCCCAGTGGGTGCCACGCTCGGCACGACAAGCACGGCGACGATCACGATTCCTGCGGTGGCCACTTCACCCGCACCAGTGCGATTCGTTGCGGTCGGTGGTGGCGTCGGTAGTGCGCCGCAAGTTGAAGTCCGCAATGCCGTGACGGGTGCCAGTGTCGGCTCGTTCCTCGGTTACGAATCCACGTTCACCGGCGGTGTGACGGTAGCCACGGGCGATGTCAACGGCGACGGTACCGACGATATCATCGTCGGTTCGGGCCTCGGTGGTGGACCGCGAATTCGCGTGTTCGATGGCACGACGCTAGGCTCGGCAACGCCGACGATCTTGTCGGATTTCTTCGCCTACGAATCGACTTTCCGCGGCGGAGTCACTGTTGCGGCAGGCGATGTCGATGGTGATGGTTTCAAAGACGTGATCG
>JANXNT010000379.1 GCA_025353985.1 Limnoglobus sp. | reverse complement strand
AAGATGAAAGACCTTTCCGGAGCCATCGGCAAAGGACTAGGATTAGAGTCCGGCGACGCCCCCGACGACGACGCGGGCTGAACCTGATTTACAGCGGCTGAAATTCGTTGCGGACTTCGTGCATTTCGCGTGTTCCTTCGTAAACGCCAAGCTCTTCATGGAGGCGGGCTATCATTTTACGGACACCCGCTTTTGTGAGGCCCTTGGCAGGTATCGGGCTGACTTCCTGGAGATGGGCCAGCCATTTTTCCAGTTGCGAAAGCTCCTGATTCGCTTTGTCGTATTCTTGTGGCGTCGCAATCATAGAACGATCTCCAATATCCCTTTACGTCATCTTGTCCCAAGTCAGGTTCCGCAGTTAGGGTCAATGTAACACAAAAGGATGCTCAAAGGTTGCAGTTTCGCACTGTCGCCGTTACGGTAGTAGCAAATCTCCCTTCGATCCGGAACGTTGCCATGCGGATTGCCATCGCTGTTTTGTTTGCCCTGACCGCGACGGTTGGCTACTTCGCGGCCGAACCGAAACCGGTGGTGAAATCGCCGCTCGCCGAGGCACGCCAACGTTTGTTGAAAGGCAACTACGCTGAAGCGCGTGCGGAATACGAGAAGTTTCGCACCGATCCCGATGCGGTGACGGGCATTGTGGCGGCATGGCGAGCCGAGGGCGAGTATGCCAAGGCACGCGAAGCAATCGACGCAGCACTCAAGGTTGCCGCTGAGAATCCGCAACTCCTCGCGGTGCGTGCGGACTTGCTTTACGACACCGGAAATTGGGACGAAGCGCTGAAGGATGCCGAGGCTGCGATCCAGAAGGACGATGCGCAGTTCCTCGCACGGTGGGTGCGGGCACGCATCATTCGCGATCAGGGCGATCACGAACGTGCGGACAAAGAAGTCCGCTGGTTCGTTCGCACGTACACCGCACTCAGCAACGCGGGCAAGGACATCACCGATCCGGATCGGCTGTTGCTCGTCGGCCTTGCTGGGGCGGAGAATGCACGATGGAACAACCTGGCGAATCAGTTCAAATTCATTCTGAACGAAGTCTACAGCGACGCGATCAAGCTCGAACCCGAGATGTGGGCGGCGGAGTATTATTCGGGGCGAATGTTGCTCGAAAAATACAACCGCCCCGAAGCCATCGAGGCGTTCGATAAGGCAATCAAGATCAACCCGAATGCGGCGGAACCGTACGTCGGTAAGGGACTCGCCGCGATCCAGCGTTACGAGTTCAAGGAAGCCGAGGAGTTCGCGGAACTGGCGTTGAAGCGGAACCCGAAACTGGCGGAAGCGCTACACCTCAAGTCCGATGTCGCCTTTCGCGGCGGCGATTTCCCCGCTGCCGAAAAGACACTGCTGAGCGCGAAGGCGATCAACCCGCGCGACACCGTGGCACTCGGCAAACTCGCGGGGTGTTACCTCGTGCAGAAGAAACTCGCGGAATACGACGCGATTGTAAAACAGGTCGAAAGTTACGATGCGAAACCGGGGCAGTTTTACTACGAACTCGCGGAGTATCTCGAAGACCGCAAACTCTACACGAAGGCCGAGGAGTTCTTCCGCAAGGCGACCGAACTGCGGCCGAAACTGGCAGGGCCGAGTACGTCTTTGGGGATGCTGCAACTGCGCATGGGGCAGGAAGCCGAGGGGCGGAAGATACTCGATCAGGCGTTCAAAGCGGACCCGTTCAACGTCCGCGTTTCGAACATGCGAAAGGTGATGGACCACATCGACAAATACGCGGTCATCAAGACCGCGCATTACGATGTCAAATACGATGCGAAGACCGACAAAATCCTCGCCGAGTTCGTTGCCGAGTATCTGGAAGAGATCCATGTCGAGTTGAAGACGCAGTTCGAATACGAACCGACCGGCAGCATTCCCGTCGAGTTGTTTAGTCGCAAGGATATGTTCGCGGGCCGCACGATTGGGCTACCGGATTTACACACGATCGGTGCGTGTACAGGGCGGGTGATCGTGATGGCGTCGCCGCACGCGGTCGGCGTGCCGAAGCCGTTCAACTGGGGCCGCGTGATGCGGCACGAACTCGTTCACATCTTCAATCTCACGCAGACGGACTTCCAATGCCCGCACTGGCTGACCGAAGGCCTGGCCGTGCGCAACGAGAACATGGAACGCCCGTTCCCCTGGATGGAAACGCTTAGGGAGCGGTTCGACGACGGCACGCTGTTGAACCTCGATACGGTGCTGATGGGTTTCGTGCGGCCACGCAATCCATCCGAGTGGGGCCTCGCGTACTGCCAAAGCCAGATCTACGTCGAGTACGCGGTCAAGACGCACGGCGAAAAAGCGGTCGCGAAACTCCTCGATTCTTACCGACAAGGCCACGACACCACGAAGGCGATCCAAGTGGCGTGCGGCGTTTCCAAAACTGAATTTGAAAAAGGCTACCGTGCGTACGTCGAACAACTCCTCAAGCCGTACCGTAACGGTTCAGAGAAGAAGAAACCCGATGAGAAGCCGCTGACCTACGATGAGTTGATCGAGGCCCAACGGAAAAACCCCGACGACATCGAACTGATGGCGAAACTATCGGAGGTGTCATTCGTCCGTGGGAAAATCGCCGACGCGCGGAAGTTTGCCGATGCGGTTCTCGAAAAGAAGAAAGGCCACCCGACGGCATCGGTCGTGAAAGCGCGATTGCTAGCCCGTGCGGGCGACGACGAAGCGGGCCGCGAAATTCTCGAAGTCGCACTGAAGGCGCAACCGGACGACTTGCGGTTACTCGCCACAGTGGGGCGATATTACATCGAAGCGAAAGAGTTCGACAAAGCCGCCGAGGTGCTGGAAAAACGCCGCAAGCTGGCCCCGCTCGACGAAGATTTACTGCAACAATTATCCCGGTTGTATATCGCCACGAAGAACGATGAAAAACTGATCGACGTGCTGAAGGTGATCGTGGCACACGACCCCGACGAGTTCGATGCGCGAATCAAGTTGGCGAAGGCGAGCCTGACCATGAAGAAGTTTGCTGATGCCGAATTGTATGCCCGCGACGCCATCCAGATCGACGTACTGAACGAAGACGCCCGTGCCGTGTACCTCGAAGCGCTAAAGGCCGCCGGAAAGAACGACGATGTCGCAAAGTTGGCGAAGCGGTTCGCCGACTGAGATTCGGAAATGGCCGCGATGTTCAACCGGTGCTAGAATCTCTTACATCGAGAATATTGTCAATGACGCTCGGGCAGTTACAGACGCGGATACGCGAACTCTACGGCGAGAAAGATGCGCGGCGTGGCGTCGAAGGTACGTTCATGTGGTTCATGGAAGAAGTCGGCGAACTGTCGGCGGCATTGCGGGGCGGCACCCACGAAGAACGCGTGCTCGAGTTTGCCGACGTGCTGGCCTGGCTGAGTACGCTCGCCAACAACGCGGGCGTCGATCTCGATGAGGCGATCGCCCGCAAGTATGGCACCGGCTGCCCCGGTTGCCAACACACGCCGTGCGACTGCCCGACGTCGGACAAGCCCTAATTTTCACCGGTTGACAGGGGATCTCATGCGGAATCTGCGGTTCGCTATCGCTCTCATCACGCTGGTTTTCCTGTCGTATCCCGTCGTCGCGCAATCGTACACGATCAAAGTGACTGCCGCGAAGGTCGGCCTGCCTGCCGGGCGTTTCACGTCCGAATCCGACGATGCGACCGGCCAGGGTTCTTACATCGCCAAGAGCAATATGTGGACGCCGGTTTACGTGCAACTCGAAGTGATGCGCGAAGAAAAACGCTCGCTCGCGATCGTCGTCGAAACTTCGGATCCCGACGACCTCGGAGCCGCGTATGCGGTGCCGTTGCAGAACCTGTCGGATCGATTGCCCGGCACGAAAATCGAACCGACCGAGTTGAGCTACCTGCCGTACATTCGCACGAATGGCCGCAGCGAACTGACGGTGTCCGTTCGCGAAATCGGCAAGGGCAACCCCGCCGAGTGGCGTCAGGTTTCCGAGCCGTTGCGTTCGAATTACATTCGGAGCCGCGATACGTCGCATTACGTCGTACTTTCGCTCGGTACGAACCTCGCCGGTTTCACTTTGCCGAAGGAAGAAATCGAAGACGCGAATCCGGGAACGACACGCAAAGGCCTGCGCGGTGGCCGCATCGAGACGGCCGCGATTACCGATGTCGCGATGATGCCCGATCAATGGTTCGGTTATGACTCCGCCGACCTCGTGGTGCTGACG
>JANXNT010000363.1 GCA_025353985.1 Limnoglobus sp. | reverse complement strand
TAGCCGCGCCGCGCAGGCTTTGCGTAGCGAAGCGCGGGGCGTTCACCCATCAATGACGTGTTTGATACGCCGAGCATACGCGCTCCGCTCCGAAGACTCCGCGTCGCGGCTAAACGAAGAATGTGAGTCGTGCTGAACAATTGCGCATTTGACAGTCGCCAGTTGTGGGTCGTATTTCTATTGCGTAGCCACTCCACGAGACCTCTGCCATGATCGCCAACCCGTACTTCCTCTCTGGGATCGGCATAATCTTAGTAATCGTCGGTTTTATCCTTGCCTGGCTGAGTCGTTCGGCCCCGCCGCGCGACGGGATTATCCACCACGAGATACGCCACAAAGAGATCCGCGAACTCCTCCAACCCGAGGAACGGATGCCGTTTCCGAATCAAGTGATCGTGTTCGGAATGCTTTGTATTTTGGCCAGCGTCGTCTGGCGGCTCGCGAAGAACTTCGTTTGATTTCACTTTTCGCCGCGGTGCTGAACAATTGCCCATTTAACACTCGCTGGCGATGGGTCGTATTTCAACTACGTTGCCACTCCACGAGATACCGACATGATGACGATCCCCGGTCAGTTGAACCCGTCGCCGCGACTCCTCCTTGGGCCTGGCCCCAGCGATGCGCACCCGCGCGTGCTGTCCGCGATGACGACGCCGCTACTCGGGCACCTCGATCCGCAGTTCCTCGAGATGATGAACGAAACCCAAGAGATGATGCGCGAAGTCTTCCGCACCAAAAACAAACTCACGTTCCCCGTATCGGCAACGGGCAGTGCGGGCATGGAGTGTTGCCTCGTCAATCTCATCGAGCCGGGCGATAAAGCGGTCATTTGCCCCAAGGGGTACTTCGGCAACCGCATGCTCGATATGGCCGGTCGTTGCGGTGCGCAAGTGACAGAACTGCGGCAAGAATGGGGCAAGGCGTTCGACCTCAACCGCATTCGCGAAACACTACAAGCCGTGCGTCCCAAAGTCCTCGGGATCGTTCACGCGGAAACGTCGACTGGCGTGCTGCAACCGATCGATCAACTCGGCAAACTCTGTCACGAATTCGATACACTGCTGGTCGTCGATGCCGTCACGTCGCTCGGTTGCGTTCCGGTGAACGTCGACGAATGGGAGATCGACGCGATCTTCAGTTGTTCGCAAAAGGGCCTCGGCTGCCCGCCGGGATTGTCGCCCGTTTCACTCAGCGATCGTGCCGTGGCCGCGTTGAATGCCCGTAAAACCAAGGTGTTGAGCTGGTATCTCGACCTGTCCATCGTGCAAAGTTACTGGGGCGGCGAACGGGCGTACCACCACACGGGGCCGATCTCGATGATCTACGCAATCCGCGAAGGCTTGCGGATCGTGCTCGAAGAAGGCTTGGAGAATCGCTTCGCTCGCCATGCGCGAAACTACAAAGCGTTACGCGCTGGCCTGGAAGCGATGGGGCTAACTTACATCGCCGATGCTGCGGTGCAGTTGCCGCAACTGAACGCGGTGCGAATCCCTGCCGGAATCGATGACATGGCGTGCCGCAAGCGAATGCTCAACGACTTCGGTATCGAGATCGGTGGCGGCCTCGGCGACTTCAAGGGGAAAGCGTGGCGGATCGGTTTGATGGGCT
>JANXNT010000347.1 GCA_025353985.1 Limnoglobus sp. | reverse complement strand
CCGCAGGACGTCTACACGTTCGGGTTCCAGACCGCGCGCCACATCGGCGTCGAGATCGTGAAGAACCTGATGGTCGACGCCAAGACCACCTCACGCTGGTACTTCGTCGTGGCCATGGGCCGCAAGGCCGGCCACCTGGCGCTCGGTATCGGCAAAGCCTCGGCGGCGACGGTCACGATCATTTCCGAAGAGTTCCGCGGCAATCACGTCAAACTCAGCCAGATCTGCGACATCATCATCGGCTCGATCATCAAGCGCCGGGCGCAAGGCAAAGGTTACGGCCTGGTCATCCTTGCCGAAGGACTTATCGAAGCGATCGGCGAGAAAAACCTCGTCGCCGACCTCGGGAACTTCCGCCTCGAAAAAGACTCGATCGCCATCGCCAACAAGTCTGTGAAAGTCACCGACAAATGGCTCGCGGAGAACATTCGCGAATCGGCCCAGCAACGCTGCAAACTGCTTTCGCAAAAAGACGGCAGCAACGAATTCGAAGTCGAATCGATGATCCAAGTCCTTGGCGAAGACGAACTGAGCCGCTACGGCACTCTGCAACGCGACGACCACGGCCACCTGCGACTCGGCGAAATCGAACTCGGCCGGATTATCCGCAACCAACTCGATTGGCGGCTCGGCAAGCTCGGCTTGAAGATCACTATGGTGGACAAGGATCTCGGTTACGAACTGCGATGTGCCGACCCGATCCCGTTCGATGCCGAGTACACTCGCAACCTCGGTTACGGTGCGGTGAAGTTCCTGATGTCGCCCGAATCGAGCGAATACGGCGCAATTGTTAGCTTCATCGGCGGCAAAATGACTCCGCTGCGATTCGAAGATATGATCGACCCGAAGACATCGCGAATGCGGCCACGCCTCGTCGATGTGGACAGCGAAACCTTCGAGTGCGGTCGCCGTTACATGATCCGCCTGGAAGCGTCCGATTTCGCCGATCCCGCCACGCTGGCATCACTCGCCGAGGTCGTGAAAATGACCCCCGCCCAGTTCCGCGAACAGTTCGAGTATCTTGTGAAGTAGAGGCGTGGTACGGGTTGAGTCGAAAGACTCGACCCGCATTTGCGAATCGCACATCGCGCGATACGCTGGGCAAAGGCATATCAGTTTCTCGGACGTCACGCTCGGCCACTGAGGGTTGCTGTATGTTGCCGAGTGCAGGGAGCCATCGAGTAGAAGTCGATCGCACGGGTTATCGCTACATGATGGCACGGTTCCGGTTGCGAACGGAGGCCGCAGATGAAGTCGCAGAAAACGTTCGCGTTGCGGGCCGACCAGATCCAGCCAATTGCCGAGGGTCATGGCGGTTGCTTCGCCACCGACATGATTACCGTCGAGGGCCGGAAGGTCGGGTACATGTACCGGGAAGAGCCGGATTTCGATGGCGATAGTGGCTGGCGGTTCATGGCCGGCCGGGAGTCGCCAGAGTACATGGATGATGCCGCCATAATTGGAATCTACGACGTGAACGTGGTCGCCAATTACGACCCGGAAATCATCCCGCTGCTCGACGCGCCCGTTGGATCGGTGTTTGAGCGAGAAGACGGTACCGGAGAATTCGTGGCCGTTGAAGACGAGTAACAGACCACTGACTGCCTCAAAGCGGCGAGAGGGAGAAGCGATGCGAATTCGATTGTGTGCATTCTTGTTCGGACTCGGGATCATGCTCGTACTGGTCGGTCGGGCGCTGCCGCCGAACCGACAGGGGCCTCGTACGCCGATCGGGTTCGCTTCGCCGGAGACGATTCTCGATGGCTCATACGGTGTCCGGATGTACCCGCACTACGCGGACTTCGATGGCGATGGAACCGTCGACCAGTTGATCGGCGTGCAGGATCGGTTGCTCATCATGCGGAATCGCGGCACGAATGCGAAGCCGGACTACGAACCGCCGACGTATTTCGACGCGGTCGAGCCATCGGCCCGACTGCCAGGCGGGTGAAGCCACGCGGAATTTCGTCCTCAGTTTGGGGACTTCGACGGTGACGGCCGGATCGACATGATTACACGCTCCAACTGCTGCAACGTCAGCACTATCTACGTATTCCTGCGCAGAGCCGATGGTACTTTCGCACCCAGTATCACGCCCCTGTACTCCTCGACCGATACCGATGGGAGCCTATTTCTAATGCGCAGCCACGCGCAGCCGCATCTCCTGGACTGGAATCGCGATGGCCACACCAATCTGATTCTCGGTGACGGGGCTCTTCAGGTATCGGGGCCGCTGGCGGGCCAGTCGCAGATCGGAACCACGCGGTTCCCACTAACGGAAGTCCCGAATCGCAGGGCCTACGACTTCCGGTTCATCGACTGGGACGGCGACGGCGTTTTCGACATGCTTTTCACCGGTGGGTATCTCAACCCGGAGAAGAAGGCATGGATCTACGACATCTACTGGTGTCGGAATACATCCCGAGTGGGCGCTCCGAAGTTCGGGCCGCCGGTGCGCCTGTTGGAAGCTCCTTCGCAGTCCGATGGGTGGAAATACGACGGGTTCGCGGTTCGGAACATTGGCCAAACGGGACTGCAAGAGTTGGTCGTCAGTGTCAGCAAAGACTGGCATCGGAAACCGACAGGCCGTTGGACGAACAAAGGCCGGCTCATGCTCTACCGGCGGAGTGCGGAATGAGGGCAATGTTACACAAGGTTGCCAAGACTGGAACCTTGTAGTGCTTATTTTTGACGCGGCTTTGGGCCTTGCAGAAGAGGTAGCGGAAAATGGCCCACGGCCTGTTCGCAACGGAGGTAATACGGATGGGGTTGATAGCGTCGATGACGGTCGTGCCGGCCGCAGTGTTCCGGCGGGGCAAGGGCGACCTGGCAAACCTGGAGGTTCCGGCGAAGGCCGCCACGTTCCGACTCGACAAGGCCTGGGTAGAACTGCACGCCGCACTCCGCCAACTGCCCAAGCCGCTCCCCATGGCGATCGCCGGGGACCACCCGGTGGGCACCCGGCTGGACGACGGACTACTCGGGGGGTGTGACGACGACTCGGACGAAGAGGAGAATTACGAGGATGTCGAAGACTGTTACGTCGGGTACGCATCGCCGTCCCTGGTCAAGAAGGTCGATCCGGCGCTCAGGCAGTTGTCGGATGCGGAGTTGCTTGCAGCGATCGGGGCCGCTGGGTGGGCGAATGTGAAGAAGGCTGAACAGCGGTATTGCCTGGCGACGTTCGCGGAACTGAAGAAGGCGTACAGCCGGGCGGGTGCCGAGGGGGCCGCGCTGATGATCCTTATCGGCTGAGGCGCACGGGCCGAACTGTCTACTACAGCAGTTGGCAGGTTCGAATGAGCAAGCGGTTGCTGTTAGCGGATGACTTCGACGACGCGGCTGACTACGGTAGCTACCGCTTCGCGTTCCAATCGGGGTGGGCGTATTTTTCCGTGCGAATGCGCTCGGATTCTTCGCGTTCGTGTGCCGTCCAATCCCCCGGTTGCAGTTTCCAACCGGTAGCCATTTGGAACTGGTGCGGGAAATTCTCCACAATCGTTTCTGCGGTAACATTCACGCCGGATTGCTCGAAAATCCCCGACAGTTCTGGGGCGAACGGACTGCGGCCGAGCAAGATCGTCCCGTGTTGCAGCAGTGCGCCTTTCTGTTTGCGTTGCGCACTACCGACGACTTTGCTGCCGCCCACAAGCAGATCGCCCGGCGTTTGATGCAAGAAACAGAGCGTTTCGCCGAGTTTCTTTTCTTCGCCGCACAGTACCGCATGACTATCGACATGGTGCCGCAATAACAGTGTTTGCAACATGTGGTG
>JANXNT010000303.1 GCA_025353985.1 Limnoglobus sp. | reverse complement strand
TATACCCAAATCGAGCCGCGCGCGCACGAAAGATTCGCAATTTTTTGGCGAAGTGGCTCGCTTGCAGATAAGCTAATTGCGTGCGTTAAGATGCAAACCGGGGGAATTCTATGCCGCAGAAACCGATCGAGACGACGGTCGAATTCCTGTCGCGCGAAAACGAATCGATGCCGTCGACTTCGGAAGAAACCGCAGGTGTCGAACCGTGCGTCACAATCGAAATGCCGCATTTCGCGCCGCCGACAGAGTCGGGGGAGATCGGGCGGCTCGGCAAATATCGCATTCAGAAAGAGCTCGGTCGGGGTGGCATGGGCGCGGTGTACCTTGCGTTCGACGAACGCTTGCGACGCCAAGTCGCGCTGAAAGTGATGCTGCCGAAGTTTGCCGCGAACGAGACGGCGAAGGATCGTTTCCTTCGAGAAGCGCGGGCGGCGGCGCAAATCTGTTCCGACCACATCGTGAACATCTACGAAGCCGACGAAATCGACGGGACACCGTACATCGCGCTCCAGTTGTTGCAGGGCTATCCGCTCGATGATTACCTGAAAAAGAAGGGTTCGCCGTCGCTTCCGCAAATCATACGCATCGGGCGGGAGGTGGCCATCGGGTTGGCGGCCGCGCACGAATTCGGCTTGGTGCATCGCGACATTAAGCCGAGCAACGTCTGGCTCGAAGCGCCGAATGGCCGCGTCAAAATTCTCGACTTTGGCTTGGCGAAACCGGCCGAAGGGGCCGAGATTGCCGAACTGACGGCATTGGGTGCGGTGGTCGGTACGCCCGCTTACATGGCTCCCGAACAGGGGCGAGGACTTACGCTCGATGGCCGCGCCGATCTCTTCAGTCTCGGTTGCGTGCTGTATCGTCTGACGACGGGCAAACTGCCGTTCGCGCGGACGACGCTGATGAGCATCTTAGTTGCCATCGCCATCGAAGATCCGACGCCGATACGGGAATTAAACCCCGAAGTGCCCGAACCGCTCGCGGATCTCATTCACCGGTTATTGGCCAAGAACGCCGCCGACCGGCCCGCCGATGCGCAGGCTGTGGTGAAAGAATTCGACGAGATTATCGAGCCGACCAAGGCGTCGCCGATGTCTGTCAGCTCGCAACAAAACATCCCGTTGGTGGATAACGACACGTCAATCGACTCCGAAACATCGCAACCACGACTCGTTGATGACCAATCGCCGCCTCGCAAGTTCCCCGCCATTCTCGTCGGTTCGTTGTTACTTGCGCTGATTGCGATCGTTGTTGCGGGCGTCATCATCATTCCGATTCTGAATAAAGACGGTAAGACGGAAGCGAAGATTGCCGACGGGAAGGTCGCGGAAGTGATCGTCAAGCCGCCGAAGTTGGGTCCAAACCTCCCCGCCACATTCAAGAACAAGTTGGGCATGGAGTTCGTTCGCGTGCCGAAAGGAACGTCATGGCTGGGTGGGATGGCCGGTGCCCGTGGGAACGTGAAGGTCGAAATCGCGTCCGACTTCCACCTCGGGAAGTACGAGGTAACGCAGGGCGAATGGCAGGCGGTGATGGGCAAGAACCCGAGCCACTTCACGTTTACTGCACTGGGTAAAGACCAGCTGAAAGGGGTGAACGCGAATGATGTGCCTCGTTTACCCGTGGATTCGGTAACGTGGGACGAATGCCAGGCGTTCGTCGCGAAGCTTAACGAGCAGGTGACGGAACCGGGGTTCGCGTACCGTCTGCCAACGGATGCCAAATGGGAGTATGCGTGTCGCGGTGGACCGGTCGAGCGGGACGCCAGCGGATTCGACTATTGTTTCACCTATCCCGGTAACGGGATCACCACCAAACAGGCGAACTGCAACGGAGACGGTACGCTGAAGCGGACATCGGTCGTGGGGTCGTACCCGCCCAACCGGCTCGGCCTGCACGACATGCACGGCAACGTATGGGAGTGGTGCGACGATTCCGGGCGGATCGAGGATGGCGTCCCCCATCAAATCCATCGAGGCGGCGGGTGGTACAACGATTTCCGCCACTGCCGCGCGATTTCCCGCGACTACAGTCCGGCCGATATTCGTCTGCAAGGCAACGGCCTGCGATTGGCCCGAGTCTCCGTCGATGAGCTGGTACCGAGGGTCGATCGCGACCGCCAAGCCGCCGAATGGCTGTACGCACGCGGGATGATTTTCGGCTACACCAATACAAGTGGCTACCATTACGTCGGTGTCACGAATCGCCCCACATTTCCGGACGGTGAATTCAAACTCGATAATTTTAAACTCGTCGGCAGCGATATCACCGATAGAGATTTGGCACGATTTCAAGGACTCAATCGGCTCGACACGATCAGCCTCAAAGATACCAACATCTCCGATAACGGGTTAGAGTTTTTGGCCGACCTGCCCAAGTTGGAAAATCTTTACGCAGAAGGCACCAAGATCACCGACGCGAGCCTCAAGCGATTGGCCGGTGCGAAAACCCTGAAACTGCTTCAACTCAATCGAACGAAAATCTCCGACGAAGGCTTGAAGCAACTCCACGGCCTGAGTGGGCTGACGGAAATTCAACTCCTCAACACCGCCGTCACGGCAGCCGGCGTCCAAGCCCTCGCCGAAGCCTTGCCACGGTGCAAAATCGTTTGGGAGGAATTGAATTAGCCCTCTCGCTCCGCGAGAGGAAAGCAACAGACTGAAGTAGCCCTCTCGCTCCGCGAGAGGAAAGCAACAGACTGAGATATTGATGTATATTCTGTGGGTTTGCGCTTTCCTCTCGCGGAGCGAGAGGGCTACCTGCGCTGTCC
>JANXNT010000301.1 GCA_025353985.1 Limnoglobus sp. | reverse complement strand
TTTCCGGATCGCCGAAACGGCAGTTGAATTCGAGAACGCGACTGCCCTGGTTCGTGAGCATAATCCCCGCAAACAGCACGCCACTGAAAGGGTAACGCCCGCGCTTCATCGCATGCACAATCGGCACGAAAACGTTGGTTTCCGTATCGGCCACGAACGCATCGGTGCCAATCGGCGCGGGGCAATACGTGCCCATTCCACCGGTGTTTGGCCCCTTGTCGCCATCGTGAACGGCCTTGTGATCTTGCACCGGCGGGAGCGGTAATATGACGCGGCCCGAAACGAGTGCCAGCATCGACACTTCTTCGCCATCGAGCCGTTTCTCGACGACGATCTTACGGCCCGCTTTCGCGCCGAATTCTTCCTTCACCATGATGCGGTTGATCGCACGCATCGCTTCCGGGGTGTCTTTGCAGACGATTACGCCCTTGCCGCCCGCCAGGCCGTCTGCCTTCACAACAACGGGATAATCGCGGGTTTCGACGTAGGTTTTCGCGGTCGTCGGGTGGTCGAATACGCGGAACTCGGCGGTTGGCACGTCGGCGTGCCGCATGAGTTCCTTGGCGAAAACCTTGCTGCCTTCAATGCGTGCGGCATTCTTCGACGGGCCGAAGACTTTGAAGCCTTTGCCGCGAAAGTAATCGGATGCGCCGAGCGAAAGGGGATCTTCTGGACCGATGATAATCAAGCCGATTTCGGACTTCGTGGCGAACCGGGAGAGGCGTTCCCAGTTGTTCGGGTCGCTGCCATCGATATCGACGTTCACGCCATCGAGTGCGGTGCCGGCGTTGCCCGGTGCGCAATAGATCGTTCCCGCACGTGGCGATTGAGCGAGTTTCCAGACGAGAGCGTGTTCGCGACCGCCTTTACCGATGACCAAAACATTCATCCGTCGATTGCTCCGTTTCGAATCGCCTGCCACAGTTCGAGGATATTTCGCCGATTCTGCCCGAAATCGCCAAGGCCAACGCGGCTACGGCTCTCGGCCTGAATGCGGCAACCACTCGCGATGGAACTCGCGGTGAGTCGAACATCATCAATGTAGCGGATCGTCCCCGTCCGGCGCGTCAGATGCAGCGTACCAGCCTCCACATCGAGCGATTCCACCGACCAATTCGGCATCGTTTTGATCGTGTCCACGATACCGCGAAGTGCCACCACCACCGGCACCGCCCGTTCGAGCGGGCCGAGGTCCGCGTGCGTCGGTTCGGTCGTATTCGCCCAATTCTTCGTGAACCAACGTAGCAAACTCATGTGATGAACCTTTCAAAATAACCCACTGGGCGACATAGGCTTTGTATGCCTCACGCGGTCGTAAATACCACTTTTGTGCCTCTCGTAATCGACGTAAGTCCGAATTGCGGAGGCTCAAAAACCGGTTTTTCGGGTGTTTTTTCGTCTGAAAACGCCACTTTTTGATCGCAATTTGCTGATCCGTACCGGTGGTTTTTGCCCTATCCTGTGATCCTGTCGTGGTTTGCATCGAGGTTCACTCGATTGGCACTCTCTGCAACTACCGACCGAAAATCGACCGGAAGCGACCGAAAATCGACCCCGCGCGCCTTTTCTATGTCATTTCGGCGCACTTCTGTGTCATTTCGGCGCACTTTTGGGT
>JANXNT010000292.1 GCA_025353985.1 Limnoglobus sp. | reverse complement strand
CAACAACAGCAGCAGCAATAACAATGCTCCACGGGATCGTCATGGACGTGCATTTGACCGGTTGACTGATCGAAGTGGCGATAATGCCAATCGCAACAACAGTGATCGTGGAAATCGCGATCGAGGTGGCGGTGAAGGCGGGTGCGGATTGGCTGGCGTTGTCGTTCGTGCGCGGGCCGGAGGCCGCTACGGAACTGCGCGAAGTCGCGGCCAGTTTCGGCTACCGTGGCCCCGTTCTGGCGAAGATGGAACGCCCCGAAGCGGTCGAGCGGATGGTGGCGATCATTGCTGCGTTCGATGGCATCATGGTG
Source organism: Limnoglobus sp. (assembly GCA_025353985.1). Taxonomy (GTDB): domain Bacteria; phylum Planctomycetota; class Planctomycetia; order Gemmatales; family Gemmataceae; genus Limnoglobus. The sequence continues at coordinate 3,566 of JANXNT010000292.1, read as the reverse complement.
GCACGCGGCGACCTCGGCGTAGAAATTCCGCTTGAGCGCGTGCCAACGGTGCAGAAGCAATTGATCGCCGAAGCACGTACGGCAGGCAAGCCAGTGATTACGGCAACAGACATGCTCGATTCGATGCAAAAGAACCCGCGGCCCACGCGAGCCGAGGCGAGCGATGTGGCCAACGCGATCTACGATGGCACCGATGCGGTGATGCTTTCCGGCGAGACTGCTGTCGGGCAATACCCCGTCGAGGCGGTCAATTGCATGGCACGAATCGCGTCCGAAACCGAGAAGCACATTCGCCAAAGTGGCTTCAATCGGATGAAATCGAGCCTGTTCACGCCGAACATCAGCATCGACGATTCGCTGGCGCAACACGCGTGTAAACTGGCGGAGGAAGTCGGAGCATCCGCGATCGTGACGCCGACGCTGACGGGTCGAACGGCACGTTTGTTATCGCGAAACCGACCGTGGGCGCAGATCGTCGCACCCGCGCCGGGCGATGTCGTGCCACGCCGGATGGCGCTCGTATGGGGGATTTTGCCGGTGACGATGGGCTGGCTGTCGCCAGGCGAAGATCGCATGGAGGCGGCGGTGCGCGACGCCTTCCGTGCGGGTGCGGTGGCGGTGGGGGATCGCGTGGTCGTGATGGCGGGGCACCCCGTGGAAGGCGGGCAGCGTTTCCCGACTGTGCGGGTTGTTCGCGTCGGGGCGAACGGAACGTCTCAGGAACCTTGATCGACGGATGGGGTTCGATGGATCGATCCAGATAGGATCGTTATCGGTGTCGTGGCGGAGGGCGACGCATTTGTGCGGCCCCGATGGGTATCAATTCGTGGACGGGTGCATCTCGATTGGTCGAATAACCGCGAACAACTCAATCGGCAAGGATTGCCCCACAACCGTACGAAACGGCGAGGGCGACTTGCGCACCCGTCTTTTCAAATCCGGTAGTGGGACTCACGCACGATTGATTGACACCCTGAAGGAGTCACTGGATGCGTACCCCGCCACATGGACGAAGTTCCCTTCGTTTTGAATCTCTCGAAGCGCGGGAAACGCCTGCGGCATTTGTCGCCGAGACATTTGAGGTTACGAAATATCCGTTCTTGCCCGCGAACTGGCAGCAGTGGGCGAGCAACGGCGAAGAGTATTACGGCCTCTCGCGGACCGCAGCGACATCCGGCACGAATTCACTGGCGATTTACGGCAATAACAACCTGACATCGCGTTCGTGGAACACCACGAGCTTGAGTGGTAACCTGAGCGTTTGGGCGAATGTCCGTGCGGACGCCATCGAGCCAGTGACGGTGTTCTCACGCGGCCAAAACCTGAACGCACCGACGGCGAGTTACGTCGGCGTGGCCGTCGGTCGCGGCGGATCGATCGCATTACGCGAGACACGCAATAGCACCGAAACGAGCATTGCTAGCCTGACGCCGAAAGAGCTGGTGACAGCCGGTTGGTTGCGACTTTCGTACTCGCTCGTCGGCGATGCCGCGAATGTGCGTTTACAACGCAGCGACGATGGCCGTTACCTGAACAGCAGTGGTGCGTGGCAAGTTGGGGCAGTCGATGCGATTCGAGCGAGTGTGACGGTTCGCGCGGATAATGGCATGATTGGGGTCGGCCGCGGCAAGGGAGTTTACGGCACCGTATACGTGGACGATGTTGCGGGCACATCGATCGCCGACCAGATATTTGTTCCGCAGCCCGTTCCCGTTCCGCAACCGGTTCCCGTATCGCCACCAGTACCGAATGCGGTGGATACGCTGACGGGGCAGAAGTATTCGCACATCCGCATCGCGCAACTCGCGTATCACGGCACACCGATTACGGACTTCGAAAAGACTTTGCTGAAGAACAGCATCGACCTCGTCGTGCCGAATCCGCAATACCTCGGTGCGCTCGAACAGGCGGCCGCCGGTACGCCGAAGCTGATTTATTCGAATGTCTCGAACCTGTACCAAACGCTGCTTACCGACTGGCTCAGCTATGCGGACCGCACCGGTTCGCCGCGTGAGGCGGCGTTCTATCACGTGCAACGTGCGACGGCATTCTCGGGTAGCAGCCCATCGTCGCAGCCGGTGAACTGGTTCTGGAACGTGTCGCGTGGCGACACTGACTTGACTGCGAATGCACGTGGCGGTCGCACCACGGGGGTAGCGTTCGGTGGCGTGGGGGAAGCGGTGAACATTGGCTACACCGATAAATTCCGCGAACTCAATGTAAAACTCGTTCGCGGGGCACAGGCGGGTTGGGCAGGCGTTTGGGAGTATGCCACCGCGAACGGCTGGAAGACGCTTTCCACCCTTTCCGATAGCACGAACTCGCTCCGTACCAATGGCATGATCACGTTCGATCCGCCTGCCGACTGGGCACCGAACCGGACATCGCTTTACGCGATCCGCTTCCGCACGACGACCGGCTCGGCCGCGATGGCACCGGAAGCGAAAACGCTGTTCGGGCGCGACTACGTGAATGCGGCTGGCACGGACAAAGGCACGATCCCCGCGTTCGATTCTGCTGCCGACCTCGACCGCGATGGCTACCTCAACGACGGTGAGTATGCGAAACGCCGCCTCGGCCTCGATGCGCGTTTCAGCTACGAATCGAGGCTTTTCTACCCATACTACGGGCAGATGCGGTTCGTCGTGAACCCGACATCGGCGGCAATCAAAAGCTGGGCGACCGAGTACGAAGCACGCCAACTCGCCGAGAACCCGCTCGCCGACGGCTTGTTTTTGGACAACGCAAACGGCAAACTCCCGTTCGCGGGTACGCCGGTTCTCGAAGCCACGACGACGTTCAGCACGGAGACCGCCGCGTTGGTCGCCGCCGTCCGCAACGGCATCGGCGGGAAGATACTGTTGGCGAATACGTCCGGCGCACGAACCGAGGCCAACGCGGTCACGCAGGCCGCCGGTATCGCCTTTGAGGAATTCGCGATTCGCCCCACCGAAGCGAACTGGACGCAGGTCGGCGATCTCGCGGACCTCATCGGCCAACGGCTGGCGGCAGGTAACACATCCGTCGTGATCGATAGCCACCCCGGTAGTACGGCCCTCACCGATCCGCGCACGCTCATGGGGGTGCTCTCGTATTACTACCTCGTTGGCGACCCGCAGAAAACGTATCTGATGTTCTACGGCGGAGTTGCCCCGGCTGCGTCGTGGCAACAAAAATGGACGCCCGCCGCAGCCGTCAGTGTCGGCAAGCCGATCGGCACGATGAACACGTTCGCCAGCGGTGCGGACCCGCAGAACGCCGCGCTACAGTATCGCGTGTTGGCCCGCGACTACGCGGACGCGCTCGTGCTGTTCAAACCGCGTTCGTACACGCTCGGCAAAGGCACTGGCACCACCGACAACGCGACTGCCACCACGCACATCTTGAATGGCAACTACCGCGAACTCCGCGCCGACGGCACACTCGGCCCCATCGTTCGACAAGTGACGTTACGCAACGGCGAAGGTGCCGTCATGATGAAAGTGTAGTAGCAACGAGCGTGCCGTGTGAAGCCCGGCGACTTTACACGGCACGCATTTGAGCCTGCATCAACGCGAGCGCGGCTT
>JANXNT010000280.1 GCA_025353985.1 Limnoglobus sp. | reverse complement strand
GTTGCGTGTCTCACCGTACCCTTGGGGAAGCGAACTATGCCCGAATCGGTGAGCGGCGCGATCGAACGCGTCACCTTCCACAATCTGGACAGCGGGTATTGCGTGCTTCGCATCAAGGCGAGCGGGCACCGCGACCTCGTCACCGTCGTCGGCAATATGCCGCAGGCCATCGCGGGTGAATACGTCGAGGCCAAGGGAAGTTGGATTACGGATCGCGCGCACGGGCAACAGTTCCAGGCGACCGAACTCAAAACCACGCCGCCGCACACCGCTGCCGGTATCGCCAAGTACCTCGGCTCTGGCCTCGTGAAAGGCATCGGCCCGCGTTACGCGCAGAAAATCGTGGCCGTGTTCGGCGACACAACTCTCGAAGTGATCGACCGTTCGCCGACGTATCTCAGCCAAGTGAAAGGGATCGGCCCGAAGCGAATTCAGATGATCCGCGACGGCTGGCGTGAAACCACCGGCACCCGCGAGATCATGACATTCCTCATGTCGTACGGCATCGGGACTGCACGGGCCGTGCGCATTTACAAGACGTACGGCGAGAACGCCATCGCGCTGATTCGCTCGAATCCGTATCGCCTCAGCACGGATATTTGGGGCGTCGGCTTTCGCACCGCAGACGATCTCGCGCTCCAACTCGGCATCCCGCGCGATGCCCCACAACGCGCCCAGGCCGCCGTGCGACACATCCTCCAGGAGGCCGCTTCGAGCAAAGGCCACGTCGGTTTGCCCGAGCCGATTTTGCTCGAAGAAACGACGATTCTCACGCAAATCGAAACGCAGAGTGTGCAAGATGCCATCGAGCAATTGCGCATCACCGATGAAGTCGTTCGCGATGCGCCGACCGGTGCGGAGGCCGATTTCGGCTTCGAATCGCTGATTTATCTGAAGTCGATGTACATCGCGGAACTCGGCGTCGCGAAGTTAGTGACCGCGCTGCGAACAGGACCGCACCCGCTGCCGGCCATCGATACCGAACGCGCACTCGCCTGGGTCGAATCGCGGATGACGATCACGTTTGCGAAGTCCCAACGCGATGCGGTACGGGCGGCCGCCACGGAAAAATTGCTCGTGGTGACGGGTGGCCCCGGCACGGGAAAGACGACGATCGTTCGCGCAATCATCGAGCTTTTCGCGGCAAAACAGCAGCGAGTGGGATTATGCGCACCGACGGGACGGGCCGCGAAACGCCTCGGCGAATCGACGGGCCGCGAGTCGAAGACGATCCACCGACTGCTCGAATTCGATGCGGGGATCGGCGGCTTTCGCAAGAATCGAGAGAACCAGTTGGACCTCGATTTGATCGTCATCGATGAAGTGTCGATGGTCGATGTCGTGCTGATGAACCAACTGCTGCGTGCCGTGCCGCCGTTCGCCTGCGTAGTGTTCGTTGGCGACGTCGATCAACTGCCATCGGTCGGCGCGGGCAGCGTGCTTGCGGACCTGATTCGCTCCGGTGTCATACCGGTGTCACGGCTCACGGAGATTCACCGCCAAGCCGGTTCGAGCTATATCGTGCGGGCCGCACATGCGGTCAATCGCGGCGAAGAACCGGAGTCCGCACCGAATGCCGATGGCGATTTTTACTTCATCGAAGCCGACGAACCGGCGAAGATCGTCGAGCGAATCGCGTTCATGTTGAAGACGCGTATCCCCGCAAAATTCGGCTTCGACCCCGTTCGCGATGTGCAAGTCTTGTCGCCGATGAACAAGTCCGAACTCGGCGTGCAAAACTTGAACAAAGTACTGCAAGACGTGCTCAACCCGAACGACGGTCACGCAAAAGAAGTGCAACGCTACGGGGCCGCGTTCCGCATCGGCGATAAGGTTTTGCAGACGCGAAACAACTACCAACGCGAGGTCTTCAACGGCGACATCGGCCGCGTCACGACAATCGAGATGGTCGATCAAATCCTTACGGTGGAGTACGATGGCCGGCCCGTCGAATACGAGTTCAGCGACCTCGACGAACTCGCACACGCCTTCGCCATCAGCATACATAAGAGCCAAGGCAGCGAGTACCCCGCAGTGATTATCCCCGTCCACACGCAACATTTCATCATGCTGCAACGCAACCTGCTGTACACCGGCATCACCCGCGGGCGCAAACTCGTGGTACTCGTCGGCAGCCGAAAGGCACTCTGGCTCGCCGTGACAAAAGCGGACAACAGCCGTCGCTTCAGCCTGTTGGCATGGCGATTGCGCAACTCGAAGGAGTGCGAATGAGGAGAACGACGGGTTCCCATTTTCACTTTGCCGGTCGATGGGGCGGTGTCGGTTAATCCGGTCGGGCACTGCAATCATTTCGCGACGATGTGGGGGACCGTGTCAGTTTCGCGGTCGGGGGAGGTGGGGAATTCGGGCGGAACGTAGCAACCCGAGTTGGCCCGACGCAAACGACAAGGCAGATTGTAAGGGCAGCAATCGTGTCGCGACTATGGCGGCTTTACTTCAACATGATGGACCGCCACGAAGTGGGGTGCTATATGAACCGGATTACGTTGAGTGTGGTGTGGTTTGCACTGTTGTGTGCAGGCTCGTTGAGTGAGTTGCAGGCCGCCCACTGCGGGCTTTGCCGCTACCCACGCCCTTGCGTGGCCGTCGAACAATGTATGCCTGTCATGGCACCGACGGTGCAATATCAGCCGGTCGTCGAACAGCAATCGGAAGTTCGCTACCGCCCCGTGCAACGCACGGTGATGCAATCGCAACCGTACACGACATACCGTCCCGTCCACGAAAACCATGTCGAAGCGGTGCCTTACACGGTGAATCGCCAAGTCGTCGAAGCGTTCGACACGGTGCAAACCTACACCGTGAACCGCCCGGTTTATGAATCGCAAGTTCGCGAAGAGCGCTACACGGTCAACGTGCCGCACGCTCGCGAATTTCCCGTGTCGATCCCGTATTCGACATACCGCCAAGTCGTCGATCAGCACGTTCGCCAAGTGCCGTACACGGTGAACCGCCAAGTCGTGCAAGAGTACCAAGTGTCGATTCCGTACTCGACATATCAGCGGGTTTACCAGCAGAATTTCCGCGAACAGTGCTACACCGTGAATCGCCCCGTCGTTGAGGAATACCAGGTTCCCGAGTGTTACACAACGTACAGCACCGTGTACGATCAGCACGTTCGCGAACAACGTCACACGACGTACCACACGCAAGTCGAGTGCTATCAAGTGCCGGTTACGCACACGACGCAACACCCCGTGTACGAACAACACAGCCGCGAGCATCGCTACACGACGTACCGCAACGAAGTTCAAACCTACCAAGTGCCGGTTACGCATTACACGCAACACCCCGTGTACGAGAACCACACGACACACACGCCCGTTACGATGTACCGCACCGAGACCGACTATCGCACCGAAACGCGAACGAGCTACACCTGCGAACCGGTGACGACGCAGCGAATCCACCGCGTCTGCTCGGGACACTACGACACGATTGCGGAAGAAATTCCGGGGCCAATCGTCACCCAGTGCGTGCGGATGCCTGGAACTTGCGTGTTCGACCCGTGTACTTGCACGAGTCGCTACTGCCCCGGCCCTGTCGTTCAGCAACAAGTCCAGTGCCCGAGCCGTACCGTGTGCCGGAAAGTGTGGGTGCCTACGGAAGAACTCCAGACGGTGAACGAAACGCACTACGTTAGGAAACCGGTTTGCACCACCGTGCAAGTTCCCGTTTGCCGAACGGTGCCTTACACCGTGATGCAACCGCGCACGCACACGACGTGTCGCATGGTCACGCAGGAACACACGCAGATGGTCACCCGCCAGAACTGCTATCGCGTCCCCGAAGAGCGAGTCGTGCAAATCCCGTACACAACGTGCCGCATGGAATGCCGCCAGCACACGACAATGGTCACGAAACAGCGTTGTTTCACGGTGCCACAAGTGCATGTGCAACAGATCCCGTACACGACGTGCCGCGTGGTGCCACAGCAAAACACGCGAATTGTAACGAAACGCCGTTGCTACAGCGTGCCCGAAACGAAGACGGTGCAGATCCCGTACACGACGTGCCAGATCGTCAAGCACGATCACGTTCGCTACGAGACGCGTCGCAACTGTTACACTGTGCCCGAGACATTTGTTCGCAACGTCCCTTACACCACGTGCCGCACCGTTCGCGAAGATCACGTTCGCCAGGAAGTTCGCCGCACGACGGAATACGTGCCCGAGGAGCGCGTTCGGCACATCCCGTATACGACGTGCCGCATCGTCCCGGAGCAACATCAAAAAGTCGTACGTCAGTGCGTCACCCGTTGCGTGCCCGAGACGCACGTGCGTTACGTGACGCGAACGTCTTGCCGGATGGAAGCGGTGCAATCGTGCCGGATGGTGCCAGTTACCACGTGCGAAATGGAAGCCTACACGGTCACCACCTGCGTCCGCCGCTATGTGCCCGTGTGCATTCCCGGCTGTAACTGATTCGCCTGCGAATACAAAAGCGATGGGAACGGCGAGTGCCGTTCCCATCGCTGTTTTATTGTGCGTGAAATTCTCTGCGTAGGCGTTGACGCTGTATGGAATTGAGCCTGACACCTGGCCGCAACGATTGGAGTCGTTGCTCGCCCGCCTCGACTGTAATCACTTCCCCAACCGACAGTAAATATGCGATGACGACGCAGGCACTTCGACCGTGGCCGAGTGCGCAATGAACGTAAATCGGCCCCAAAGTCACGGCATTGGCAATCCAGGCGATGGCTGAACGGAGTTGATCTTCGGTAGGTGCGGTGGCATCGAGAACGGGCACCGACCAGTAACCCGGCAACACTCGCAATGGCCGGACTTCGTCGAACTCTGCGGCAAGATCGAGTATGCCGACCCACCTGCCGGCCACACACTCTTGCGCCAACAACCTACGCCCGAAGTAGACGTTCGGCACGACTTGCACAATGGCGGACTCTCGCGACAATCGCCGATAGAAGCCGAACGCGATGTGATTAAGCACGATGTACGGGCCGAACAACATCCAGGCCCAAACGGATCGGCGACCGCTCGGCGGCTTCAACAACAAACTCGACCCCGCTCCGGCATATGCGATCCCAATCAACAAAAACGAGAAGGCCGCGTAGAGGAACGCGATCCCTAGCCAAACCGAGATCACGCTGACCGCGTCGGCCGAGATCGCGCTGCCAACGGTAAGTATGAGGAACGTGAGACTGTATTTATGCGACATGTTCGCAGCTTATCTTTGAGTACGGTTCCCGTCCAATTTGGTGTTCGCTACACTTCCGATTCACGCGACCCGGTGTATCGCACGATTTGTCACCTGACAAGACATGTGGCATCCGGTACACTACACTCCAATGTGGCCTAATGGGAGTGCCGTCATGCCGATATCGGTGACTTGCCAGACTTGCGGTGCGATCTTGCCGATCCCCGATGAATTCGCGGGGAAGTCCGTCCGTTGCGGTGGGTGCCAAGGCATCGTCGAAGTACCCGGTATCACTTTGGAAACCCCTGTCGTATCGGCCGAACCCGAACCCGTGCTCGCGAAACGTGTCGGCCGCCCCATCGCCATGCCCGTATCGCGGTCGGATTCGACGCGGCCAAAAGCCAAACGAGTTTGGAAACGGCTCGATGACGAGGGCGACGAAGAACCGGAGAAAGTTCGGCCCAAACGCCAACGCCAGAAAACCGCACTCACCCGCACGGGAACAATTTGGTTGTACTTGCTGGCCGCATCCGCGTTCGGCGGACTGATTACTTTTTGCTACTGTGCCGTTTCCACGGGAACACCCGCACGGCCAGGAAACGGCCAACGCGCATCTGTCGAACCCGCGATACCATTTGTGCCGCAACCGCTGTTAGTACCGGCCCCGAAGCCCGCACAGCAAGTCTTCGAAGCGATGCAGCCCATCGAAGATAAAATGATCGCGTTCGATCCACCGCCAGGGATCCGGAAACCGGCTGGCCCGATCGCCGTGAGTTCGAATGCGATCGTGAAAGCCTATCGCGCATCGCTCGTTATCACGGCCAGTACAGAGTGGCATGGTAATTGGGATGCAACGAAGGCGTTCGACGGCGACGAGCAAACATCGTGGTTTTCGCAACCGAGTCAGGTGAATAACCCGTGGATTCGCGTCGCATTTCCGAATGATGTCATCGTCCGCCGCGTGACGATTCTCGGCAACCGCGAGCCGAACTTCCCCAAGGGCTACGACGTTCTCGAAGCCCGTCTTGAGATGTTCGATCGCGATGAGAATTTGATCGCAAGCCGAGATTTGAAAAGCATCGCCGAACACAACGATTTCGATTGTACTTTCAAAGTTCCCTACAGAAGTGTTCGCTCGATTCGCTTTACATCAACGCGCGACGCACAGAACAGTCGGTATATTGCCCTCGGTGAATTCCAAGTGGAATAACCCCGATCTCTCACGGGAGTTTCTCCGATGCCGATTGAAGTGACTTGCCCATCGTGCCAGGCGATTTTGCCGTTGCCGAAGAACTTCACGGGGAAGAAAGTCCGTTGCTCGGATTGCGAAGGGATCGTCGAAGTACCGATGACTGTGCAGGCAAAAGCGGCACGGAAGCCCGACGGTGCCGATGAGAAACGCCCGAGCCGACGCCGCCGCGATGCCGACGATGAGGAAGAATACGAACCGCGACGCAGGTCGAAGCGGAGTCGGGACGACAACGAAGATCGGAAATCAAGCGTTCCGAAGGTTTTACTTGTGATCGCTGGTGTCGTCGGAGTCGTGATACTCGTAGTGGGCGCGTTAGCCTTTATGCCAGGGCCGCACGGCGCAGTACCAGTCCTACCCGCGCCGAATGTCGTCGCACCCATTGCGAACCCGCCTTTTGTCGTTGCCAACCCCGCTCCAAATGGACCTTTGAACAACTTCCTGCCGGTGATTGACAAACAAAACGATGGGCCGGACGATGGATGGGAACACGAAGTGGTGCCGAATCAACCGAAAAAGTGAACCGACACGGGAGGAAATATCATGCCGATCGAAGTAACGTGCCCGTCTTGCAGTGCGACGCTGCCCGCCCCGGATGAATTCGCGGGTAAGAAGATTCGCTGCGCCGACTGTCAGGGCATTGTGGAAGTGCCTGATGCTGGATTTGCCAGACCGGTGGCGCGGGAACAACCGCAGTCGTACGGCTTGGCCGACGAACGGCCAAAAAAGCGACGTCGCACCAACGACGACGAAGCACAGACGACGCCCGCTGAGCCGGCCCGCCGCAAGCCGAAGAAGGAATGGGACGAAGACGAAGAAAACACAAGCGACGGCCGGAAGCGGCGCGGTAGCAAACCGGGTGTTTTGACCGGCTTCTCGATGGTCTGGCTGATAATCATCGGCGCGCTCGGGCTTTCCGGCATCGTCGCCATCGCCTGGGCCGTATTGCCGATCGCGGGCAAAGCCGCCGCCGCAGACGCACCCAAGCCGATCGCCGTAGCGGCCGTCGTACCTCCACCCGTCGCAGTTGGGAAACCCGCTGCCGCCGCAGCGATGAACGACTTCGCACCCGTTAAAGAACAACCGAAGGTCGAGTTCGTACCAGACCCGGAACCCGAACCCGTTGTGCCACCCCCACTGCGACCTGTCCCTGGCCGGGCGACGCGCCCAAACCCGTTCAACCCCAACCCAGCGCCGCCACAAGCCGTCCCGCAGAATGCTAAGCAGAAAGGCCTCGTCGCCAAGTATGCGGGTCGCCTGAAAATACGAGCGAGTTCCGCCTGGGGCAATTACTCCGTCACGCAGTTGTTCGATGGCAACGAGACATCAACCTGGTTTTCCGGTACCGGCGATACGGTCGGTTCCGGCAAGTCGCCGTGGGTGGAAGTGACCTTCCCCGAAGACGTGACGATCCACGCGATGATTATACTCGGGAACCGCGATCTCCAGTGGTCGGGCTATCACGTTCAGGCAGGCCGCTTCGACTTCATCGATGCAGCGGGCAAAACAGTATCCAGCCACGACGTGACCGCAGTCGGCGACAAATTCGACATGAAAAGCGATCTCGACGCCGATGTGACGGGCGTTCGCACGGTGCGTTTCACCGTTACGAAAGATGTGTCGAGAGACTGGATCGCACTTAGTGAGTGGACCTTGGAATGACCGCGTGCAAACGATCGTTTTGAAACATGGCGGGCAACCGCGCAAGTACGTGTTGTGGCGGGCGGCGGCGAATTCGCTGCCGCTTTTGGTGTTTCTGCCAGGCACGGGTGGCACGGCCGAATGGGCGGCCGACGAATGTCGCTTACCATTCTTTGCCGCGCTCAACGGCTTCTCGCTCGTCGTTGCCGAAGCCCTTCCGCCGGCTCCTTCCCGACCGCCGAAGTTTCTCACGAATCCGACTCGCTGGAACGACGGTTCGCTTCCTGCCGTTTCCGAAATGGAAACCATCAACGACGATGTCGATTTCCTAACGGTCGTCATTCGCGATGCCATCGAACGCACCGGTGCCGATGCCGCACGGGTGTATCTCAGTGGGTTTTCGAATGGCGCGGGTATGACCTTTCGCTTCGCTGCGGAGCGTGCCGAGTTCCTTGCGGGGATCGCACCCGTGGCCGGGCTGTGTTGGGCGAACGACGGGAAACCAGCGCGGCCCGTGCCGACGATCTACATAATTGGTGATGCCGACCCGCTCGTGCCGCTGCGGGGCGGCGAGGTGCGCGTGCCATGGGGGAACCGCCTGATTTCCCGGCCGCCCGCAACGCTCGCACATTGGGCCACCGCCAACGGTTGCAACACGATACCGACTGATATTCCCGGTGAATCGTTCGCAATCGAAAGCTACTCGCACCCGATGCAGGTGCCGTTTCAGTCGGTGATTATCGCTGGCCACGGCCACCACTGGCCCGGTGGCAAAGGGCAACTCAATCCGCGCATCGGCGGTGCCATCGCCGAAACCGCACCCGACGCGAATCGTCTGATCTGGGACTTCTTCGAGCGGTTGAAATGAAAACGCCTTGCGACTACCACTTTCGTGAATGTCGCAAGGCGAGATTTGGCACCGCAGGATTTTACCAGCGTACGCCGTACTGCATGTAGAACAGGCTGCTGTTCGACGCGGCGTTTGGCCCGGAGGTGTTCCGGAGGAATTTGCCGCCGAACAGGTGCGAATAGCCCATGAGGAAGTCCGAACGGGGCGTCAGGTGGAAGTTCGACACGAGGTCGATCTCGTTGCCGACGAACGTACCGGCCCGGCCCGTCGCATCGCGGCGTGTGGCATTACCAGCCGCATTATAGAGTGCGTCGCGGCCACTATCCAACCAGAAGTTGTGGAACTGCACCCAACACGTCAACCACTTCGCGGGGTATACATACAGATGGAAGTTCACATCGTGGATGTTCTGGCGACCGACCAAGTCTGCCCAGCCCATGTAGTAATGGCCGAACGCGAAGAGTTGGTTGAAGGTATTGTATCGCCCGCTATTGGGGTTATCGTCGCCGCTGGCGTAGTCATAGTAGGCCCATAATGTCGGGTTCCACGGCAGTGTTTTCGAGTGATAGCCCAAGCCCGTCGTGACCATACCGGCCACGATGTCTTGCTTGCCTTGGCGGCCGAGTTGCAATGCGGCCTCGAAGTCCCACAGGAACTCGCCGTTCGTGTCGCCGGCGTAGCGACCGCCGAGCGTGTGGACCGTCGAGGGTTGACGGGTGATCCCCTGTTGCGTCACGCGGTTCGTGTTGTCGAGCATCAGGTAATACATGTCGACATTCGTGCCCTTTTTCGGCTTATAAGTCGCCCATGCACCCGCAAAGTTCACGTTGTTGTCACCGCTATCGAGCTTGTTCGGGTTCGGAATGACCGGCTGGACCCAGAACAGATCGGTATCCCATTTCTCGGTCGTTTGCATCAGGCGGAAGCCCTGGAAGGTCCGGCGCGTATTGCCCCATTCGAGGTTCGAGATCAGGCGCTGCGAACCGAGCGAAACTTCCTGACGACCGACGCGAAGATAGACCGGATTGCCGCCGACTTCCGCGACTTTCGCATCGATGAACAAGTTCAGGAAATCCGGCCCCGTTTCGTCGATCACGAGCGGCGGCAGATCTTGAAATTGCGTGTAGGATGCGAT